>JBOHXO010000691.1:0-2447 GCA_050737475.1 Chthoniobacterales bacterium | reverse complement strand
ATGTCGTCGCGGGTCGCAAAGTCCGGATGGATGAACGAGTCGAGCTGGCGGTATTGAAATTTGATGGCGCACCTGATGCCCATCGCCCCGACGGCCTTGTGCAGCTCTCGAATAATGGCCAGGCCATGATCCACGCTGCCCATGTGGTTGTTTGCCATTTCCAGGATGAAAAGTGGCCTGACACAACCTTTCTCGTCTGCGGGTTCGAACAGTAATTGCGCGCTCATGTGATAGGTGGGGTTATCCCCGGGTTGATTCGGGGACGATGGTTTGCGGCGCCTTATGCCATGCGGCAGTGCGGCGAATACTCTCTTGAAGTCCGATTCTAACTGAAAGATTCAATTCCCTGCCAGCCCGTTCCACCGACGGCACATACCGCGAAGGCGGCCGCCCCGAAATCGCATCCCTGGCGATCTCGACCGGTTGAACAATATCGAGCGCCCGGGCGACCTCCGAGGCAATCGCGGCAATGGTCATGTCCTCCGACGATCCCACATTGTAAGCCCGCGCGGAGACACCTCGAAAAAGCAGCGTCCACAGCCACACCGCCAGGTCGGCCGCGTAGAGATACGAGCGAAATGGAGTGCCATCGCCTCCGACCCGGATCGGTCCGCCGCGCATTGCATCGCGAATGAAATTTCCAATGGCAAAATGCGCATCGAGCGGCAGGTGCGGGCCGATAAACGCAAAGCACCTCGCCGCGACAAATTCAAAGCCGGATTGCATTGCGGCCACCGCGCAAAGATGCTCCGCAGCCCGCTTTCCATTTCCATAAGCCGCGGAAACATCCAGGGAATCCGGCGCACCCGGGTATTCCTCGGGGATATGCGTGAGCGAGGGAGGCTGGGGACCATACACCGCGCCCGAGCTGATATACAAAAGACGGCAGCCCTTCCTTGGCGCGATAAAATCAATCACCCGCTGCGTGCCGCCGACGATCGTCTCGAGCATTTCGTGCGGCGGAACCGGGGCTCCGGAGGTCGTCGCCGCATGAATCACGTGGGAAAAATCCCCGTCGGGAAAACAAAAATCCCGAATGTCTCCCTTGATGAATTCCAGATCGCCGCGACCGGACAAGTGCGGAAATTTCGATCCGGCTGCGGCAGGATCGCGCGTAAGCACGACCGCTTCCGCGCCCAACCCAAGCGCATCGTTGATGTGACAAAAACTCTCCACGAGCCATGCCCCGAAAAAACCCGTGCCCCCCGTGAGAAAGAGGCGCCCGCGCCTCAACGGCTCCCACAAATTCTGCGTGTGTTGCAGGACGTGATCGAGATCGCAAGCGGCGAGCGGGGTTGCCATGTTCATGAACGGGGCGATGTGCAGCGAGTTGCCTGGGAATGCGCCTCAATGCGCGATTGGAGGGAGGATGAGATTCCCGTGCCCGTCGTCGCGATAACCGCGGCGGACATCCTCGAAAATATTGTCACGGAGAAGATCAAAACTGTCGCCCGATTCCAACACGATGCCCAGGGGCTGACGGGCGATGCGGTTTGCTTCGAATATCTCGTCGCGCGAGGCGGGCACATCACCCTCCGGCGGAGTGTTTATGCCGACGACAACGCCCATGGTCGCTCCGCCAAGAAGTTGGTTGCGGGCGAAACGGTTTCCGAGCGCCACGGTGGAGGCGTTCGCCGGCCGCTCGCGGCTGACTACAATGCCGACGAATCCCGGTCCGTAGGGACCAAGATCATTGCCAGCGCTCTGCTCGAAGGTGTTGTCGAGCCACTGGTTGAAAAACGCGAAGCTGAAGTGTCCCGGCATGCCGGCGGTCTGTCCGGCCATGGCGTAGGTGTCGCCGGTGCGTGCACAGCGGTTGCGCGCGATGACGAAGGCGTGGGCCTGCGAATACAACTGGATGGCGACGCTGGCGTCCTCGAAGACATTGTCCACCACAAGCACGCGTGATTTGTCCACAACGATGGCGAGCAGACTACCGGTCCCGAACGGGACGGAAAATTCCCCAGCCAGGCGGATCTCCTTTCCGCGAATGGATTCCACGCGCTCGACCTGGCCAAGCCCCGGACCGCCGATGATGACGGCGACAAGCATCCGGGGTGCGAGCGACGGAAGGATTGATCCCCGCCCGGAAGTCGCGGTGCCAAGCGTGAGATCGCGTCCGTTGAGACGAAAATCCGTGCCGATCCACTCGGCTTCATAAGGCGTGTCGAACGTGAGCGCTTCATCCTCCTGGCCAAATGCCCCGTGCCAGCGATTCGCGCGGAAACACGAGTTGCGAATGAATCCCTGGGTGCCGCCGTAAGTCGCGCTGAGATCGGCGCCGGTGATATCGTTCTCCTCGAAGAGTCCCTCTTCGAATGCCCAGAGGTTGTAGCCGCCCCCACGACCGCCGGCGAGGCGGCAGCGGCGCACCAGCGTCTGCCGGGCGCTCGCGAGCTGAAAGGTAAAACCCTGGCTGACGATGTCGCAATCCACGATCTCGCACC
>JBOHXO010000690.1:0-1504 GCA_050737475.1 Chthoniobacterales bacterium | reverse complement strand
CCCTGGATATGAGCCGGAATTTTCAGATCCTGTTCACTGCGCTCAAGCTGTTGCTTATCGCGGTTTTGATCGTGGCGGGAATATTCATCGGGCCCAGCGAGCCGATTGCTTTTTTTCCAAAGGCCGGGGACTCGAGCCTGCTGTTCTCGGCGCCATTTGCGATCGCATTGATGTATGTGATGTATTCGTATTCCGGATGGAATGCCGCGACTTACATCGTCGGCGAGGTTCGCAAGCCCGGGCGCGACGTGCCGTGGGGCTTGATCACGGGCACGCTTTTCGTCGGCCTGCTTTACGTCCTGCTGAACGCCGTGTTTCTCAAAACGGTGCCGATGTCCCAGCTTGCCGGAAAACTGGACGTCGGCGATGCGGCGGCGGTCGCGATTTTTGGAAAGGAAGGCGGCCGCATCATGTCCGGGTTCATCTGCGCGGGATTGATTTCGTCAATCAGCGCCATGACGTGGGCCGGCCCGCGAGTGATGCAGACGATCGGCGAGGATTTTCCAGCGTTGCGATTTTTTGCGCGCAAGACACGTGGCGATATCCCGGCACGTGCCGTGGTGCTGCAGGCGGTGATCGTGCTCGTGTTGCTGTGGAATTCGTCCTTCGAAAATATTCTCGTTTCCACGCAATTCGCGCTCGTCATCTGCGGATTGCTGACGGTGGCGGGCGTGGTCGTCCTGCGAATTCGTGAGCCGGAGCTCGCGCGTCCATTTCGTTGCTGGGGCTATCCGCTGACGCCTCTGCTTTTTGCGATCATCGCCGGGTTTACGCTCGTCTACACGGCGATCATCAAGCCCTCGGATGCGCTTCATGGCGTCGCCATTGTTGTTTGCGGACTGGTGATTTATTTCGGCGGTCGCTGGTTGCGTGGAAAAATCCGCCGCGCGTAGTATGATTTAAAAATGAGGTGGCCCTGCATCCTGTTTGCCTGCTGCGCGACGCTGTCCGCACAAATCGCGCCGCAGCCCGCCGCCTCTTCGCCGAACGAACAGGCGCGCTTTCTCACCGGCCTGCGCCTGCCTGCCGGCTCCGTGCTCGCGCCATTCCAGTCCACGAAGGAATACCTCGACCACACGCGCGAATACTCGACGGCGTGGCGGAAATTCGACGCACGCTATTTCGGTCCGATGCGATCCTTCGCCGAGGCGCACATCACTCCACGCATCGGCTCGCCACAGGCGCTGTATTATTTGTTCTCGGGGCCGGACTTCATCAATGCCTACGCGTTTTTTCCCGACGTGCCTGTTTATATTCTCGTTGGGCTGGAGCCGGTTGGGTCCGTCGTTCCTCCGGAGCAGCTCGACGTGCGGCGCATCAAGGCCGGCCTCGACAACCTGCGCAAAGCCACGCTCGTCACGCTGCAGTTCAGCTACTTCATCACGAAGGACATGAAGGTGGATTTCGAGCAGACCGATTTCAAAGGCGTGCTGCCGATCATCGAGTCGTTCATCGCGCTGGGCGGCGGTGAAATTTTGAGCGTGAATTCGTTCAGCCCCGGCGG
>JBOHXO010000689.1:0-2089 GCA_050737475.1 Chthoniobacterales bacterium | reverse complement strand
CGCCTACACCACCTTCCCCGGTGGAGGCAAACGGCCGAAGTCGCCCTACGTGATTGATCGCATCGTGGACGGCGACGGCACGGAAATTTTCAAGACCAAGGTCGAGCGCGTGTCCGTCGTTGCGGATTCCACGGCCTACCAGGTCACCGCGATTCTCGAGGACGCGCTGCACCTCGGCACCGGCGTGGACGCCGTCAACAAATACAACCTCGGCAAATTCGCCGCCGCCGCGAAGACCGGCACCGCCTACAATTTCACCGACACCTACACCATCGGCTACACGAGCGCCGTGACGTGCGGCGTGTGGGTCGGCTTCGACAAGCCCACGAAAATTTTCCGCGGCGCATTCGGCAACGATCTCTCCCTGCCCGTCTGGACGCAGGTCATCAACACCTCGGCGCAGAAATTCCAGGCGCAGGAATTCCAGCGCCCCGCGTCGCTCATTCCCGTTTCGATCTGCCGCAAGTCCGGACTGCTCGAAAGCGGACGCTGCGAGGAGGACGTCAAGGACCCGCAAACCGGCGCGGTCCGCAAGCAGAAGACCTCCTACATCGAATACGCGACCGCGAAAAACAAGCCGACGATTCCCTGCGACATTCACGGCACGGGTCTGCGGCTCTACGCGCCCGAGCGCGAGGACTCCAAATGGCCGCGCGCAGAGACGGTCGTGGATCTCACAATGATCCGGCCCGTCGGCATCAGCGAGCCCGCGCTTGTCGGATTCGACGACGTTTACCGCTCCGTGAAGCCGGCGACCATGCGCATGGACCTGGACCAGATTCCCGTCGCCAAGGCCGAGCCCGTGGACAAGCAGGTCGCTGAGGCCGCGCTTGCCATCGGCGAGCGCGTCGAAAAGGCGGAACCTGTCACCCCCGACGAAGCGCAGGCCGATACCCAGGAGGTGCGCAAGGCCGAGGCCGTGAAGCCGCTCGACGTGCCATCCGCCGAGGAAATCCCCCTCGACCTCCCGCCGCCGATCCAGTTCTAAGCCGCGTTCGCTCGATCGAATGCCTCGACCTGGTCGAGGATCACATCCGCGAGCATCGGCTCGGTGCCGATCGCGCTCGCGTAATAAAGTTTTCTGCCGCGCAGCGCGTGCGGATTGCGCCGGAAAATTTCGCGCTGGCTCGCCGCCGGCTGGCCTTCCTCCTCGATGCCGAGCAGCACCGGGATGTCCTGGTAGCTGTGCAATCCGTCCGCGATGAAAAACGGAACGACGAGCACGTTCGGCTGACGCGTGAGCTTGTCCCATTCCGCGATCAACGGCGGCTCCTCCATGTAGGCCGCGAGCACTTCGCCGTAAATTCCCATCGCGCCAATGCGCCGCACCTGCTCCTTCGCGGCGACCGCGGAGTTGTCGTTGAGCGCCGTGCCGTGACCCACGATCACGAGGCTTGTCTCCGCCTCCGGCACGCCGGCCGAGGTTTCCCGCGCGCGCTTCAACAAGACTTCCGTCATCCGCGGATGACTGCCGACCGGCTCGCAATATTTGATCGTGCGTCCGCCGCACACGGTGAGCGGACCGTCCAGCTCGAACTCGCGGGGAATCACGGTGCGTGTGAAATATCCCTCGCTGATGAAATCGGGCACCACATACACGTCGTCGCTCTCGAGCATCCGCAGCACCTCGCGCATCGAAGGCTCCTCTTTCCAAAAACACGCCGCGACTTCCGCGAAGATTCCGCGCGCGCGAATGGCGTCCACGTGGTCGTGTGTCGGCGTGCTCGAGTCGGGATTCAACGTCGAGCCGTGGCCGACGATCACGAGCGCGGAATGAGGCTTTGTCGGCATTGCGGCGAGTATCGCTTGTCATTCGTCGAAAGACATCGCAAATGAAACGGATGTCCGTTTGTTCCGACCATTGGATTCGCCGCATGGCGATGGAGAAGGGAATGATCGAGCCGTTCGTGGACGGCCAGATCCGCGCCGGCGAGGCCGGTGAAAGGCTGATCAGCTACGGCCTGTCGAGCTACGGCTACGACCTGCGCGTGTCCGACGAATTCAAGGTCTTCACGAACGTCTACGGCTCCGTCGTGGATCCCAAAAATTTCGACCCGCGCTCGTTCGTGGACATGAAGACCGACATGTG
>JBOHXO010000688.1:0-2016 GCA_050737475.1 Chthoniobacterales bacterium | reverse complement strand
TCGTAATAGTCGCGCTGCGTTTTCATTCCGCGGCGGCGCCTTTGGACACCATCACAGCGGAGGGACGCAGCAGGCGGTCTTTCAATTTGTAGCCGCGGCGCATCTGGCGCGTGACGATGCCCTCCGGCACTTCGTCGCTGGGCTCCTGGCCGAGCGCCTCGTGGAGGTTCGGATCGAACGGCTGTCCGACGGCCTCGATGGCCTCGACGCCGCTGTCGCGCAGAAAATCCTGGAGCTGTTTCTGCACCATGCTCATGCCCTGCAGGATGTTTTCCGCCCCGCCGCTTTGACGGGCCGCATCAAGGCCGAGCTCGAAATTATCAAGCACGGGAAGCAGGCGCTCGAGCAGCGAGAGATTCGCATAGCGGCGGGCGTCCTCGGTCTCGCGGGCGGCGCGCTTGCGGTAGTTGTCGAGATCGGCCTGGGCGCGCAGGTAGAGGTCCTTGAATTTCTCAAAGTCGTCGCGCACGGCCTGCAGTTCCGGCTCGGCGTTCTCTGCCGCGGCGTTCTCAGCTTGGTCTGTCATAATTTGTGAATGGCAATCAAAGTAATGTCGTCGTGCTGCGGGTGCCCGCTCACGAATGTCCGGATGTCATCGGTGATCTGACGGACGACGTTCGCAGCGCTCGCCGTGCCACCGGAGGCTCCAGCCTTGAGGCCGCTGACGAGCCGGTCCGGGCCGAATTCATCGTCCTCCGCGTCCAGCGCCTCGGTGGCGCCGTCGGTGTAGAGCAAAAGGTAATCACCCGATTCGAGAGTGAACTCGAAATCGCCGCAAACCCTATCGAACACTTCGCCGCTGTCAATTCCCAGCGCCATGCCCTTCGGATTCAGGCTCTCCACGCGGTCGGTGGCGGCGCGATAGACGCAGGGCGGATCGTGGCCGGCACGGGCGAGCGTGGCGACACTCGAGTGCGCGTCGAGGATCAGGTAAACCATGCTGATGAACATGTCCTCCTTGATGTCGGGATAAAGCTGGCGGTTCACGCGCTGAAGCACGTCGGCGGGCGAGGTTTTTCCAGGCGCCTGGCTGCGGATCACGCTGCGGCACATCGCCATGATCAACGATGCGGGCACGCCCTTGCCGGAGACGTCGGCGATGGCGACGCCGGTGCGATTTTCATCCACGACGAGGTAATCAAAATAATCGCCGCTCACCTGGCGCGCGGGAATATTGATGCCGCTGATTTCGTAGCCCGGAATCGGCGGCGGATCGGAGGGCAGCAGGATGCTCTGGATGTCGCGTGCGATTTCAAGATCGTGATCGAGGCGCTTTTTTTCGTTGGCCTCGAGATAGACGACCTCGTTGTAGAGCGCGAAGGCGGATTGCTCGCAGATGGTGCGAAAGACTTTGACGTCGGGTGTCGTGAACGGCGCCGCGCCGGGCTCCGCGGTGACGGCGAGGATGCCGAGGCATTTGCGCCGGTAGATGAGGGGACCCACGATGGCGGAGCCGATGAGCAGCGGACGCTCACGGTGGAGGTTGAGCGTTTCCAGATCCGCGGCGTGGAGCAGCACGGGCTCGGTGCTTTGCCATGCGCGGCCGATGATTCCATCGCCAATTTTCACGGCGTGCAATCGCACGTAGCTATCCACGGCGATCGGCATGTTCGCAGCCTGCTCGAGAATGTGACGCGGCACCTCGACGAGCGGAGGGCAGCCTTTCGACAGGAACGCGGGCACCATTGCGGCGTCGTTTCTGTCCGCGAGATAAACCGCGCCGCCGTGCGCATCAAGGATGCGCGTGGCGCTTTCCACAATGAGCCGGTGCAGGTCTGCGGAGCGCACGCCCTCGGCAAACGCCTCGCCGAGACTGTGCAGAAATTCGAACACACGACCCTCCTCGACCTCGAGTTCGCGGCGCGCGCGCTCGGTGAAATAAATGCGGCGGGAAAGAATGGTCGCGATGCCGGCGGCGATGAGCGCCACCACGACCAGCAGCACAAGGAACAGGATCTCGCGGCCGGTTAGCATTCGGTCAATGCGTCGGCGTCATTTGCAGACGATGAGCCGGAC
>JBOHXO010000687.1:0-2825 GCA_050737475.1 Chthoniobacterales bacterium | reverse complement strand
GTTCATCGGCGCAACGAGCAAATCCGAGCCGCGTCGCACGCGCAAGGCTTACGCCGCAAAAATCGGCTGCTTCCAAATCGGCGCACGCTGCTTCAATGCCTCGACGATTTCCCGGCTGAGGTCGTATCCCGCCTGGCGGTGCGGCGTTGCCACGCGCAGGAACAGCGAAATTTCCCCCGCCGGCACGAATCCCACGCGATGCACCAGCAGGCATCCGCGCAATGCGGGATTTTTCGACGACTCCTCCACGATGGCCCGCAGCTCACGCTCCGCCATGCGCGGGTGTGCCTCGTAATCAATGCCCGCGAGCGGCCGGTCTTCTTCGAGCGGACGCACGACGCCAAAAAAATCCACCACCGCGCCGCAGCCATGCGCAAAGCCCGTCGCCGACGGAACGGCGATCGCCTCGCGGGTGATCAGGATTTCACAAAAGTCCATGGGGCATTCTCGATTTTCGACTCCCGATTTTCGATTGAGAAATTCGCGCACAAGGCCATTGCACCGCTCCGAGCCGGCAGGATAGCCTGCTTGACTCTCGATTCCGGGGGTTGAACGCGCCAATGCGCACCCCATTCGAAAATCGGGAATCGAAACTCGAAAATTTACAAAGCATGAGCACAAGCGACATCGGTTTGATCGGCCTCGCCGTCATGGGCGAAAATCTCGTCCTCAACATGGAGAGCAAGGGCTTTTCCGTCAGCGTTTACAATCGCACCACCGCGGTGACCGAGAAATTTGCCGCCGGTCGCGCGAAGGGCAAAAACATCCTCGCGACGAAGACGCTCGAGGAATTCGTCGGCTCGCTCAAGAGCCCGCGCAAGGCAATGATCATGGTGAAGGCCGGCGGTCCAGTGGATGCAGTCATTGATCAACTCGTGCCGCTGCTCGACAAGGGCGACATCATCATTGACGGCGGCAACAGCCTCTGGACCGACACGCAGCGCCGCGAAAAAATGCTCAAGGAAAAGGGCCTGCACTACGTCGGCACGGGCGTCTCCGGCGGCGAGGAAGGCGCGCTCAAGGGCCCATCCATCATGCCCGGCGGCTCGAAGGAAGCATGGGCGTCCGTCGGTCCGATCTTCCAGAAAATCTCCGCGCACGTGGACGGCGAGCCCTGCTGCCGCCACATGGGACCGGATGGCGCGGGTCACTACGTGAAGATGGTTCACAACGGCATCGAATACGGCGACATGCAGCTCATCTGCGAGGCCTACGCGATTCTCAAGGCGACGATCAATCCGACCGCGGAGGAGTTTCACGAAATTTTCGCGGACTGGAACAAGGGCGAACTCAACAGCTACCTCATCGAAATTAGCGAGCAGATTTTCTCGAAGAAGGACGACGAGACCGGGAAGCCAATGGTGGACGTCATTCTCGACAAGGCCGGCCAGAAGGGCACGGGCAAATGGACGGTCGGCAATGCCGTCGAGCACGGCGTGGTTCTCTCGACCGTCAACGCCGCCGTCGAGGCGCGCATCCTCTCCTCAATGAAGGCCAAGCGCGTGGCCGCGAGCAAAATCCTGCCGGCATGGGAGCCCGCACCTTTCACCGGCGATCGCCAGCAGATCATTGATTCCGTTCGCGACGCGCTCTACGCGAGCAAGATCGTGAGCTACGCGCAGGGCCTCGACCTGCTCGGCACCGCCGGAAAATTCTACGATTGGAATTTGAACTTCGGGGACATTGCCACGATCTGGCGCGGCGGCTGCATCATTCGCGCGGCGTTCCTCAACCGCATCAAGGAAGCCTACGAGGCCAATCCGAGTCTCGAGAATCTCATGCTCGCGCCGTTCTTCACCGATGTGTTCGCCAGGTCGCAGGCCGGCTGGCGTCGCGCGATCTGCGCCGCCGTCGAGCGCGGCGTGGCCGCTCCCGCGTTCACCGCGAGCCTCGGCTACTACGACAGCTACCGCACCGGGCGCCTGCCATCGAATCTCCTCCAGGCCCAGCGCGACTTCTTCGGTGCGCACACCTACGAGCGCGTGGACAAGCCGGAAGGCGAATTCTTCCACACGAATTGGACCGGTCGCGGCGGCACGACGGCGTCCACGACCTACTCGGCGTAACCAGCACACGATAAATTCAAAACGCGAAATGCCGCGGGGGGGATTTCTCCTCGCGGCATTTTTGCGCTCGGGCTAATTTGCTCCAACTCGATGTGAAGGCCGGCAAGCAGACGAAGGGATTTGTTGTCTTCACAATCGGTGGCGGTGGGGGAATCTATAAACGACCAACGGACACAAATGCGGTTCGATTGCCGAACCGTGAGCCGCAGTTTCTTCCGCGGGAATAATCGAAAAACGCGGAGGCGGTAGCCAACGGGCCGTGGACGCGATATACGACGGGGCATGCTGTCGCTCTATCTTCTCCGGCATGGCCAGACTTCCTTCAGCCGTGCGAACGCGTTTTGCGGCGCGGCGCTCAATCCCAACCTCACGGACGACGGCCGGTTGATGGCCGAGGCGTTCGCGAAGGCGTATGCAGGCACGCCGTGGCAGGCGATCTTCACCAGCCCGCTCAAGCGCACGCTCGAGACCGCGGGTCCCATTTGCAGCGCCACCGCCATCTCGCCGCAGGTTCGTGATGACCTCAAGGAAATCGGCTATGGAAAGTGGGAGGGAAAGACGACGAAGGAGGTGGATGCGGAATTTCACGACGATTACATCCGTTGGACGGCCGATCCCGCATGGTATCCGCCGACCGATGGCGAGCCGGCCATCTCGATCGCGCATCGCGCGCTGCGCGTCGTGGAGGAAATCCAACGCGTTTACGACGACGGCAACGTGCTCATCGTTTCGCACAAGGCCACGATTCGCATCCTGCTG
>JBOHXO010000686.1:0-2645 GCA_050737475.1 Chthoniobacterales bacterium | reverse complement strand
TGTCCCCCCCGAAACATCCGGCTTTCTCGAGCTTGCACCCGCGGCGGAACTGGTCGCCGCGGGTTGAATTCGTCAGGACAGCGCTTCGATCTTCGGCTTTTCCTTCTTGCTCAGCGCACGGCGCATTTTGTGCAGCGCAATGTTCTGCAGCTGGCGGATGCGTTCGCGGGTGACACCGAATTTTTCTCCGACTTCCTCGAGCGTCTTCGGCTTGCCGCCGTCGAGCCCGAAGCGCGAGTTGATGATCTTGCGTTCGCGCTCGTCGAGCACGTCGAGCAGGTCGCCGACCTCGTCGCGGAGGTCCTTGTCGCGAAGCAGCTCGAACGGATCCTGCGCATCGGCGTCTCCGACGATTTCGCCGAACTCCGTGGAGTCGTCGTCACCGATCGGGGCGTCGAGCGAGGCCGGGCGGATTGCCGCCGTCTTGAGCTGGCTCACCTTGGCGGCGACCATGCCGATTTCCTCGGCGAGCTCGTCGTCGGTCGGTTCGCGGCCGAGCTCTTCGCTCATCTGCGCGGCGACGCGGCGGATTTTCGAAATCTTGTCCACGAGGTGGACGGGCAGGCGGATCGTCTTGCTCTGGTTGGCCAGGGCGCGCTTGATGGACTGCTTGATCCACCACGCGGCGTAGGTGCTGAGCTTGCCACCCTTTTTCGGGTCGAAGCGCTCGACGGCTTTCATCAAGCCGATGTTGCCCTCGGAAATGAGGTCGAGCAGCGGCAGGCCGAGGCCTTGATAATCGCGGGCGATTTTGACCACGAGGCGAAGGTTCGAACGCACCATGTGGGAGCGGGCATTCGCGTCACCGCGCTTGATCTTGCGAGCGAGTTTGACCTCTTCCGCAGGCGTGAGCAGCGGGAAGCGAGCGATCTCGCGCAAGTAGAGTTGAAACCCTGTGTCTGTATCTTCGATTGCCATTGTTTTTTGAAGCTCTTGTTGGAGCTCTCCGTATAAATGTCAGACGCGAAAGTCGTGATTTCGTTCACTTTTCCGCATTTATTAATGTCATTAAGTATATTCCTCAGAGTAACCCTCACGCCGCTGGAAAGTCGCGAAATTTGTTTGCATTTCTTTTCAACAGGAGTTCGTGCCTCAAAGGTTCGATGGCTGTCGAAAAGCGCAAAGTTCTATGCCCGCACGGCGGTCCAGACCTGCATGATTCCAGGTGATGCCGTGAGCGAATGTGCGGTCACATTTTCAAATCCAATTTCGGACAGCCACGACTCGATCCGGGCGGGCTCCGGCACTGCCGCGGATTCCGTGCGAAGGGCGAGTCCGAGGGCGTAGAGCGTGGCGGTCAATGGGTCGTTCTGCGCGCTGACATCAATAATCACGATGCGCCCGCCGGGCTTGAGCCAGTCTTGCGTGCGGGCAATCAACGCGCGATTGCCGGCATCGGTTTCCAGGTGGCAGACGTTGGCGATCATGGCGAGATCGCAACTGCCCGCGGGGATCTCCGCTTCGCGATAGTCGCCGGGTTTGTATTCGACGCGGGATTCGAGTCCGGCGCGGGCGGTGAATTGGCGCGCGACTTCGAGCACGCCTGCGCGATCGAGAAGGATCGCCTTGCTCTCCGTCAGCCGCGCGGCCAGCGCGAGACTCCACACGCCAGTGCCCGCGCCGATGTCGAGAATGACCGCATCGCGCGGCAGCAACGGAGCCAGCAACTCCGCGGCCTGCGCTGCTGCGGGAGCCATCATCCATGCGAGCGCGGCGGCCTGTTCGCGGTAGGCGGCTTCGCCCTCGGTGCGCGAATCCATGCGGCGAATGGGCGTTCCTGTCTCGAGCCAGTTGTCGAGATGCGCCCAGTATTCGTCGCCGAGCGAGCGGTAGCCGCCGCTCAATGCCTGCATGACTCCGCCGGCGCGCAGCGTGCCTTCGGAATGTTCGACAATGCCGAGCGCGAGCAATCCGTCCACAAGAAGTCGCAACGCAGTTTCGTTCAACCTCGTCGCCTGCGCCAGCGCGGGCAGCGTCATCGGCTCGCGGGCAAGTGTTTCAATGATGCCGTGCTTCCATGCCGCGTGGTAAATGCGCACCGCGCCGTTTGCGGTCATGAGACGGAAATAATTTTCCAAGGGCGTGCTCATGCAGCCTCCTTTCGCGCGATCGAGACGGTGAAGATGCCCTGGTCGTCAACAGTCGTGCGTTCCTTTCGCAGGCCTGTGGAATGGACGAGCGCATCCATCTCGGCCTGCGAGCGACGACGCATGATCCACGGCTTGCCCTCACGATTTCGCAGCACACGCGCGATCATTTCGAGCTGCGGATGCGTGGGTTGGTTTGTGTAGATGAGGCGGCCGCCGGGCTTGAGCAGCCGCGAGACGCCGCGCAACGAATCGAGCACGCGCGTGTTGTCGGGAAAAAGTTCGTAAAGTCCGGAGACGATCACGATATCGGACTTTGGCGTAAGCGCAGTGAGACGTGTTTCGTCGAAGGCGTCGCCTTGTTCGCAGACGACGCGCGTCAGTTTCCGCTCCTCCGCGCCGCTGCGCGCGGCGAGCACATGGGCATCGGACCAATCCGAAAGCCGCGCCGAGGCATTCGGAAAATCGCGCAACACCTCGAGCACATAGCGGCCATGGCCTGCGGCGATGTCCACCACATGAACCGGCGCGCCCTCGGCCTCCTCCAGACATTCGCGT
>JBOHXO010000685.1:0-3781 GCA_050737475.1 Chthoniobacterales bacterium | reverse complement strand
GCCGGCGCCTATGTCGAGGCGCTGCGGGTCTTCGACGCAAAAGGCCCCTACCGCCTCGTCGGCTACGGATTCGGCGGACTCGTTGCTTTCGAAATGGCGCGACAGCTTCTCGATGCGAATGCCGATGTCGCCCTGCTCGTCCTGCTCGCTGCAGAGCCCCCTCGCGGCGGGCTTGGCGGTTTCCTGGCCGGCGGATGGAAAAAATCGCTGCCCGCATTGTTCGGCAAAAAATCGGACGATTCCGGAAATGGCCGCAAGCGCACGCCGGATTCCCCAGTCGCCATCGCGAACCATGAAGCCGTGCGCAAATTCAGTCCGGCACCCGCTCAATTGCTGGCACACGTATTCACTCCGACGCTGAATTTTCCGCCTTATCGCACCGTGCAAAGCGGCTGGGAGGCGTGCTGCCAGGAAGTTCTCGTTTATCAGGTGCCATGCACCGGACCCGACATGATGACGGAACCCGCAGTCGAGTCGCTTGCGCAAGCCATCTCCAAGCTCGCCCGCGCCGAAGAACTATTTGCGGACCTCGAGGAGGAATAAATTTACCTTGCCCCGCGCGACCAGAGCGCAGGGATCGCACCGGCAAGCACGCGGCGCACCGCTTCGCGCGAAATTTTCACCGGCCCGGAATCCACGTGGATGCCCGCCAGCGTTTCCAGGCCGATCCTCGCAGGCGGCAGGCATGCAAAACGAACGCGACCGTTGTTCACCGCGGCGACCCAGCGGAGACCGGCTTCAAGCCCTGCATGCGCCTGCGTTTTAATTTCGTCGAAGCGATCGTCCGGCGCATAGATGCGGCCGATCGCAGCGTCGCCCTGACGGTCGCGAAGAATGTTCACGAGCTGGAGACCCTTGCCATAAGCAATGCCATCCGGAACGAGCTCCTCGATTGCGCGATTTGAAAAATCCGCGAGCGATTCCGCGCACAGGCGCGTCCAGAATTCTCCCACGCAGCCCGCGACGAGAAATGTGTATTCGTCGAGTTCCTCCGCGGAGAGCGGCGCGGTGTCCGCACCGAAACGCACGAGGTCGAACACCTGCCCGCGCAGAATGTGTCCCCACACCCACTCGAGACGCTCCCTCGCGCGGGAAGCGTCGAGTTGGTCGAGCAACTCGGGCAATTGCCGCAGCAATTCAGCCTCCGCGGGATTTTCCTGCTTTTCGAGAATACCGGCGAGAGCGTGCCGCGCGATGTCTCCGTGCCTGAGCTGCTGCAGTGCCTCGACGCGGCGCTCAGCCTCCGCGCCCGATGTATCCGCGATGCTGTCCGACGCCCGCGCCAGCAGATAACCGAGCGCGATCGGGTCCCGCACTTCGCGAGGCAGCAGTCGGATCGTGAGAAAGAACGATCGCGAAACCGAGCGCAAAAGATTCCAGTCCATCAGCGTGGCGCGGGCGTTCCGACGCGGATTTGCTCGATGCTGGCTTCGTCCGCATTGCCGAGTCCCATGCTCGCGGCGGTATCAATATGGCCTGCGACAGGCCCGATTTTCGGGAGCTTGTTGAGGACCCGGTATTCGTCAATCAACCGCACCGCGGTGGCATCAATGGCAACGGGATCCTTGCTCGCAAAAATCGTGAAATACGGGCGGGTGTAATTTGGATTGAGAAAAGGGCCGCCGGCAAACTGGACCGCAAGTCCATCCATGATCGTGATTGCGACTTTTTCGCTGATCATCGGGTCGGAATAAATTTCCGCGAGGTAGGGATTGCCGTATTCCGGCTCGTGGATGAAGCGGCGCCAGTTGTCCACGTTCCACAGCGCCATGTTCGCGATCGAGCCATTGAGGCCGGTCATGTAGCTATCGCAGAGCGAGGGCACGTTGATGACCTTCGTCACTTTTTTGCTGAGCACCGCAGCGTAGTAACTCGTGCTGCTGAGCTGGTCGCCGTTCGAGAGGATGTCCGCGAGGCGTGTGCCCTTGCGATCGCCGAATTTGCTATCGCCCCAGATAAGCCGGCCGAGCACGGGCGCGGTGATCATCGCATCGCGGTCGTAGCCGGTGACAGGATCAATCCACTGCAGTTGAAAATCGGGATCGTTCAGCGAGTATCCCGCGTTCAGCAAATCTTCGCGGTTTCGATCCCACACGATGATGTGCGCGGCCGGCACTCCCGCCTCCTGCAATCCCCGCGCGATCGCGCGCACCACCTCCGGATGCGTGCCGCCCTTCGAGCCCGGCGAGGCAGCCACCTTGATGCCTACAACATCGCTTGTCTTCACGAGCGAGGCCCATGCCGCGGCGGGAGTCTTCTTTTGCGTCGCCGCCTCCACGACCATGTCCACCATCATTCGCACGACAGCGGGAGTCGGCGTGAAACCGCCCGTGAAAGCACGCCCGTCCACCGCGAAATAAACTTTGGATTTTGCCGCCACGGCACGGCGAATCGGCATGTCAATCGGCAGTTCCTGGGACCGCGCGACGACGGCGGCTGCAACAAGAAACAGGAGCACAAAGCGGATCACGGCGCAGAGTCTCGATGGGAGCCTGCAGACTGTCAATCGAGCCGAAACTTGCCCGCGCGCTGTGGATGGCCGAAGCTCGGCCCATGGTCGAGCACCTCTACGCGCATATTCCCTTCTGCCCGAAGGTCTGCCCGTATTGCAGCTTCTATAAGGAGGCCAGCGACAAAAACCGCACGCGCGCCTTCCTCGACGCCATGCTGGTCGAGGCGGAAATCCACGCGCCCTCGCTCCAGCCCCGCACCATCTTCTTCGGCGGAGGCACGCCCAGCGCGCTGAGCACCTCGCAGCTCGAATTCCTGCTCGGCGGCCTGCGCGAGCGCATTGACTTCTCGCGTGTCACCGAATGGACCCTCGAGATGAATCCCGCAACCGTCTCGATCGAAAAAGCGCGGACGCTGCTCTCGCTCGGCGTGAATCGCATCAGCATGGGCGTGCAATCGTGGGACGAGGAATTGCTCAAGACGCTCGGCCGTGTCCACAACGCCACGCAGGCGGAACGCTCGTATCACATTCTGCGCGAAGCCGGCGTGCCGAACGTCAACCTCGACCTCATCTTCGGCATTCCCGGACAGACACTGGATCAATGGCGCGACTCGCTCGAGCGCACCATCGCATTGCAGCCCGATCACATCTCCGCCTACTGCCTCACCTACGAGGAAGACACCGATTTTTTCCTGCGGCTCCAGCGCGGCGAAATGAAGCCCGACGAGGAACACGACGCCGCGCTTTTCGAGATCACCATGGATGTGCTGGGCGAGGCCGGTTACGCCCAATATGAAATTTCAAATTACGCGAAGCCCGGTCGCGAATGCCTGCACAACCTCGCCTACTGGACCGCCGCGGACTATCTCGGGCTCGGCCCCAGCGCGTTTTCGACCGTCGGCGAGACACGCTGGAAAAACGTGAGTGACACGGAGGAATACGTGCGACGGGTGAACGCAACGGAAGACGCCGCCGACTATCGCGAGCACGTCACCGCCGGAACGCGGCGCGCCGAACAACTCGCATTCGCGCTGCGCACGTCACTCGGCGTGGATGATTCCGGCGAATGGTCGGAGGAACTTCACCGCCTGCACAGCGCCGGCTATCTCGAGCCGCGCGGCGACCGCTGGGTGCTCACGCGCTCCGGCAAACTCGTCGCCGATGCCATTGCCGAGACGTTCGTATGAATGTCTACGATGCGATCATCGTCGGCGCGGGTCCGGCGGGATCGGTCTGCGCGGCGACGCTTGCACAAGCCGGCCGGCGCGTGTTGTTGCTCGATAAGGCGCGCTTCCCCCGCGACAAGGTCTGCGGCGACTGCCTCAATAT
>JBOHXO010000684.1:0-3558 GCA_050737475.1 Chthoniobacterales bacterium | reverse complement strand
CCGCGACACAGCCCTCGATCCGATGGGCAGGGTCTTCGCCAAAGCCCGCGCCTACCACATCCCGATTTTTCTGATCAGCGGCCGGCCCGAATCGTTGCGCACTGCGACCGTCAGAAACCTCGAGGCCGCCGGCTACTGGGGCTGGACCCAACTTTATCTCAAGCCCGACGCCGACCACAGCACATCCATCATTCCCTTCAAATCCGGCGTCCGCAAAATGCTCACCGAGCAAGGCTGCGAAATCATCCTCAACGTCGGCGACCAGCACAGCGACCTGGAAGGCGGCTACGCCCGCCACATCGTGAAACTACCGAATCCGTTCTACTATCTTCCTTGATCCGGACCGGCAACGGGAGCCCGGCTCACTTCGCGGCGATCTTCAAATGCGCGGCGTTGGAGGAATGAATGGCCAGCGTGTCCTGACTGCTGGAATCAAGGGATGTCCTCGTGTAGCCGCCCGTTTCGTTGATGGCGAATAGAACGTAACCAATATCCAGCAGCAGTTTTTCCAAGTCGTCGTAATAGCTCGATCCTCGCTCGCGCTGCTCCTCCCGTCTCGCCACCAGGGTTTCGAAAAGCAACGTCGGCTTGAGTTTTTCGAGTGTGCTCGTTCCGCCCTGGAACACCTCGAGTTCCATGCCTTCCACATCCACCTTGATGAAGGACAATTCGCCGATGGAATGCTCATCCGCCAGCGCGTCCAGGGTCGTCACCGGAACATTGAGATCGCCTCCGCTTTCGACCAGGAACGCATTGCCCAAATTTCCGCGGTCCAGTTTCCACTGCAACTCACCTTTGCTTTTCGAAAGCCCGATCTGGATCAACGAGATATTTTCGATGCGGTTTTTCCGAATCGTGTTCTGGAACCGGTCGTGCGTCAGCGGACCGGGCTCGATGGCGTAAACCCTGCCGGAATTTCCCACGCGCCGCGCCATGTTGAGCGATATCGCGCCCACATTCGCGCCAATATCCATCACCGCATCCCCAGGCTTCACAAAATCGGCAAGAACCTGGCAGGCGGTCCCATCATAAGAACCGGTGACCATTTCCCGCTCGATCGGATACTGGCAATCGAGCTCGACCTCGTAGCCATAAACGGACTGCCGGGTCTTGATGGACGAGGGCAAATGCTGGGTGAGCCTCGGACTCCTCCTCGCGACACTCACCGCCAGCGGGGCAGGCAGAATGCGCAACATCATCCGCACGGCTGTTCGTTTCAAACTCATCGTCAAAGCCCTATACGGGCTCGCTGTCCGGATGGCAAACGATTCGGCACAGCATCGATATTTCAGCGCACCGTCACGGTTCCGCCATCCTCCGACGCATTGGCCTTCTCGATCCTGGAGGTCCTGTTCGCGCCGACCTCGATCGCCGCGCCCTTCTGCGCCTTCACAAACCACTCGCTCTTTTTGACATCGTTATTTTCCACGACCGCTTTCGCTCCCTTCCCGTCCGCCATCACGAAAGCTGTCGTGTCACGGCTCACATTGTTCCGCACCGTCACCGTCACGCCCGGCTTCACGCGCACCGGCTTCGAGCAATTCTCGAAATAGCAATTCTCGATCAGAATGTTCGTGCCGCCGTTGAGCTGGATCACCTTGTCCTTCGCGCCGCGAAACGCGCAGTTGCGAATGATCAAGTTGTCCGCGCCGTTCGCCGTGATCGCATCCTCGCAGACCTTCGGAAAAATCACGTTCTCGATCACCACGTTTTTCCCGCTCACATGGATGCCGTCCGGTGTCTCGATCATGAATGCATTACGAATCGTCACACCCTCGCCCTGCACGGAAAGGATCGGCTCCATGCCTTCGTTCTGCGAGCAATCCCCCTCCCCGGTCCATTTCAAGCCATCCCCGCCAAAACTCACCGTCCGCCCGTTTTGCGCGAAATACTGGATCGCATTGAACTTCCGCGTCTTCTTCGGCTTTTGATCGAACACCGCGGCATCCGGCGCCCCCATCACGGACGTCGCAACGACCAGCAGGCAAAGCAAAACACGCATTCCCCTTCATCGCCCCGTAGGAGCTTCCTCGCAAAAACAAAAAAAGCCGGGATCGCTCCCGGCCTTCCATCGTTCAACTGGCAGGGGCAGACGCGCCGCGCCTGCCCGACTTTTCAACTAACGCAGCCCATCGAGAAACAAATCCACATTGCGTGTGTTGCCGTGCAACTCCGCCACAAATCGCTCACTCCCCGCCTGCGCATCGCGCAACACATCCGGCGACTTCAACAACCGCTCCGCTCCTGCGACCAGCGACTCGAAATCCCCACTCGCAAAACAACCCGGCGTGAATCGCTCGAACAATCCATCCGGATTCACATCCAGCGAAAGCAGCGCCGTGGCCCCAAGCCCCGATTGAATGAAGCTGTTCGGCCATCCCTCGGCCGTGGACGTGTTCACGAAAACCTTCGAGGCATCGTAGTGCGCCTGAATCTCGCGATACGGCACCCGCTCGATAAACTCGAGATTCGCCAGCCCCTTCGCACGCACGGACACCGATTGCCAAAGCGATTCATCCTCACGCGGACAAATCATCCGGCACTTCGCATCCGGCAGCCGTTCGACGAGATCGAGAAACAAATGCGGCCGCTTGATCGGCTGGCATCGCGCCACCCACAGAAAATCAACCGACTTCTCCGCCATGCGTGGAAACGCCCGCGGCAGAATCAAATTGCGATACATCCCCGCGGAAAGCTCCTGCCGCGCAAATTGCCCCGCCTGGTAGTCGCTCATCGCGAACCGCACATCCGCGCCGCGCACGCCCCGCTCGAAAAACGCTCCGCGCACCGGATTCTCCCGCCGAAACTCCCCATTCACCTCGGTATCCAGCCCGCAAATGAACACGAGCTTGCTGCCCGCCGGACGCGCACGTAGCAGCAGATACAGCCACGTCGTCCAGCCAAGAATCAAAACGTAATCCGGCTTCTGCTCGCGCAAAATTTGAAGCACCCGCGGCACTGCACGAATCGTGTCGAGCAGACCTCCCGTTTGAAACGGCCCGCCATTCCGCGCAAGCACGCCATCGAAAACCATCCCGTCGCGCTGACCGATGTCACCGCCGATAATCACCGCCTCGTGTCCGCGCTTCACCAATTCACGGGCCAGCAGCGCCACCTGCAGCTCCGCACCACCGGACACACGGTCCGACGCCGGATCGAGCGCGAGATGCGCATAGCTCGACAAAAAACAAAACTTCATCAGCGGAACGCCGCCGCAAGCATTCGCAGCCACGGCATTTGAAAAAAAATTCTGCTGTCCACCGCCGCCAGTTCCTTGAGCAATACCCGCCGGTGCCGACGCTCGCGAAAATAGAGCGCATAGTGCTGCTCCGCCACCATGCGGTCAAAACCGCGAGGCTTGCGTGAGCCGCGCAGGAAGCCAGGTTCCAGCGCGCGCACGGCCTCGAAATAGGTGCGCCAGCTCTCCGGCTTTCCACCGCTCCACACCGAGGCGATGCACTCGCGCTCCGTCGCACTGAGCCCCGGCGCCACGAATTGAATCCGTCGTTGAAGGATTTCCTGAACAGCCCTCCCACGCGCACGATCCTTCGCCGCAGC
>JBOHXO010000683.1:0-2249 GCA_050737475.1 Chthoniobacterales bacterium | reverse complement strand
GTGGTCTACGCTTTCGATGCGGACACGCAGCAGGCCGCTCTTTGGTCGGTGAATCTCGTGCCGAACCCCACGGTCAATCACCCGAAGCAGTCGAACGAGTCGAATGGCGGCGACACGAAGCCCGATGTCGGCTGCGCGGCGACGCCTGTGATCGACATGGCCTCGGAGACGATCTACTGCCTCGCCAACTTCCGCAACGTTGCCACCGGCACCACCGATGCGACGGACGGCCGCAACTACGAGCTCTGGCTCCACGCGCTCAACATCAAGACCGGCCAGGAGCGTCCCGGCAGCCCGGTGCGCGTGAATCCGACATTCACCGGCCACGGCAACCAGGGCAACGCCGCATCCTCCGATCTCTTCACCGACGGAACCAAGACCGCCTACACCTTCGACGCTCTCTCAATGCACGCCCGCCCATCGCTCGTGCTCTCGCCCGATGGCATCGTCTACCTCAGCTTCTCCTCGCACAGCGACGGCGATCCCTACCACGGCATCATTCTCGGATACGACAAGAGTTCGCTGGCACTCGTGCGCCAGTTCAACGCCTCGCCGAATGAGCACCAGGCCGGCATTTGGATGGGCGCCGCCACTCCCGCCATTGACGAAGCCGGAAACATTTACGTCGTGACTGGCAACGGCCCGTTCGATGCCGCAGGCAACGCCGCGAGCCCCACGAAAAACTGGGGTGAGAGCGTGCTGAAATTCCCGGCGAACAACCTCACGATCTCGCGTCAGGACTCGCTCAGCTTCTTCACGCCGTGGAATTGGGACGGCTGGACCGGCTCGCTGAACAACTACGACATGGATCTCGGCGCCGGCGGCATCACCCTCCTGCCCGACCTCGGAGGCACGCAGGCCCACCACAAGCTCATGGTCGTCGGCGGCAAAGCCGGCATGCTTTACGTGATTGATCGCTCGAATCTCGGCGGCTACACGGCGCCGACCGTTCTCCCTCCGCTCAACAAGCCCCAGGATACCGACCCCGCATTCCCCCAGTGGCAGCAGGACTTCAATGCGGCCTACACGGCGAACGCGAACACCGACAAGGTCGTCCAGGAGATCAACGAGCCGAACCAGAAGCGCATTTTCTGCACGCCTGCTTATTTCAACAACGCGATCTACTACGCCCCCGAGGGCGCGCCGCTCACCCAGCGAATCGTGGGTTACAACGCGGTCAACGGCAAATACGTGACCGATGATCCCGGCACCTATTTCCAGAGCGCGGAAAATTTTGGAGCCGGCCACGGCGCCACGCCGTTCATCTCGGCCAACGGCACGGCGAACGGCATCGTGTGGGTTTACGACACCGCGGGCGGCAACGGCTGCCGGCTCTTTGCCTACAATGCGACAAACGTCTCCAGCCCACGCCTCTGCGCGCTCCCGCTTTCCGGCCCCGGCGGCGTGAGCATCAAGGGCCCGCAATTCGGCACGCTCACCGTGGCGAATGGCAAGGCCTACATCCCGACCTCCAAGGTCCCCGTTGACAATAACCTCGGCGACTCCACCGGCTACCTTGTCGTCTGCGGCCAGCCGCCCACACCGGAAGGCTCTCCGGCCGCTCCCTCGGGCGTGCAGGCCCAGGGCAGCACGGCGACGTCCATCGTGGTCTCCTGGACCGACAACTCGACCGACGAAACCGGCTTCAATGTCTATCGCTCCACCACGGGCAACCCCGGCTCCTTCGCGCTGGTCGGCTCCTCGCCCACGACTGGTCCAAACCTCACCAGCTACAGCGACGACAATCTCACCGCCGGCACGACCTATTACTACCAGGTCAAGGCGAAGAACTCCCTCGGCGAGTCGAACGCTCTCGCCACCGCCTCCTCCACCACCTTCCCGTATCTCACCGACCCCGGCCTCCTGGCCTACTGGAATCTCGATGACCTCGGCATCTACGCCGCGGACGCCACGCCCGGAAATCTCCATCGCGGCGACGTGCTCGGCGAAGGCCAATGGGACGGCGGCGTGATCGGCGGCTCCCGCAACTTCCACGGCACCAACTCCACGGGCCGCATCAAGGCCGCGAATCCCGCAGCCCAGAACGGCAACCACGCCGACCTGCGCTTCACCGCCGGGGAAAGCTTCACGGTCGCCACGTGGATCTACGTCACGACTCCCGCCAACGGCCAATGGCGCACCGCGGTCGCCAAGTCGCGCAACAACGGCAATTACTACGGCATCTACCTCAACCCGACCGGCAACATCGTCTTCCGCGGTGCCGCCGCGGGCAAGAACGTCGTCGGTCC
>JBOHXO010000682.1:0-5635 GCA_050737475.1 Chthoniobacterales bacterium | reverse complement strand
GCATGTGCGAGCACCTCACCAAGCCCGTGCGCATTGATGAATTGCGCGACGCGCTTGCCGGCTGCGAGGCGCGCGCTTCCGAATCCGCGCCGTCGCTTTAGTCTTTTTGCGATGAAGTTTTTGCGGACGAGCGGCTGTATCCTCTGGCTTTGCGCGGCCGGGCTCTGCGCGGCGGAGAAGGGGCCGGTGGACTTCCAGTTCAAAAAGCAAAGCGACTGGGGCGAGGGATTCATCGGCGAGGTCACGCTCACGAACCGCTCTGGCGACGACGTGAAGGACTGGCGTGTGCGATTCGAGTTGCCGCAAAAAATCGGAAGCCTTTGGGGCGCGAAAATTCTGAAACACGATGGCGTCGTTTATCTGCTCGAGCCCGAGGATTGGGCGCGCGGCATCCGGCCGGGCGGCAAGGTGGTGTTTGGATTTCAAGCCACGCCGGGAAACAGTGACGGTCCGCAGAAGGTGTTGTTCGAGCCGCTCATCGCGGGCGTCGCTCCCGCCGCGACGAAGGATGGCGCGACCACGCAGGAAAATGGCTTCACGCAAAAACCCATCTATGGCGGCTCGCCGAACGTGAACGCCAAAGCCGGCGGCGCCGACGTGCAATTCCGCATCCTCGGCGACTGGGGAAGCGGCTTCCAGGCTGAGGTCGCGATCCGCAACAACGGCGACGCGCCGATTCCCGATTGGTCGCTGCGATTTTCCCTTCCGGCCCGCATCACGGGCATGTGGAATGCACGCATCGCCTCGATTTCGGGGGAGAGCTATGTCATCACCGCCACGACTTACAACAGCGCGATTCCGCCCGGCGGCGAAGTGCGTTTTGGTTTTCTCGGCGTCTCCGGCGCGGCGGCCGGCACGATCGTTGCGCCGAAGGATATCGTGTTCAATGCAGCCGGCGCCCATGTCACGCCGCTGCCGCCCGTGGTGACCGTGACGCCAGTGCCGGGCGAAAAGGGAACGCCCACGCCGCCGCCGCTGGTGCCGAAGGAGTTCAACTACGCCGAAGCGCTTCAAAAGGCGCTGTATTTTTACGACGCGCAGCGCTCGGGGCCGCTGCCCAAAAATTTCCGCGTCGTGTGGCGTGGGGATTCGGCATTGCAGGACGGCGCCGATGCCGGCGTGGATCTCACGGGCGGATATTACGACGCAGGCGACGGCGTGAAATTCGGCCTCCCGATGGCGGGGGCAATGACGCTGCTCGCGTGGGGTGGCCTCGAATTTTCCGACGGCTATCGCAAAAGCGGCCAGTGGGATTTTCTGCTCGATGCCGTGCGCTGGGGCGACGACTGGCTCATCAAGGCACATGCCGGGCCGGATGTGTTTTACGGCCAGGTGGGACGCGGCGACCTGGACCATTCGTTCTGGGGACCGCCCGAGGCGATGCAAATGGAGCGGCCGGCTTTCAAAATTGATGCCGACCATCCCGGCGCCGAGCTCGCGGGTGAGGCGGCGGCAGCGCTTGCGGCAGGTTCGATGTTTTTCGAACAAGCTGATCGCGATTACGCCATGCGCTGCCTCGATCACGCGAGGCAGCTTTTTGACTTTGCGGACCGCCACCGCGGGATCTACAGCGATTCCATTCCCGACGCGCGCGCCTATTACAAATCCTACAGCGGCTATGCGGACGAACTGGCATGGGCTGCGGCGTGGCTCGCGAAGGCAACCGGTGAAAAAGCGTATCTCGCGAAGGCTGAGAAAATTTTCCACGACGATCTCGCGAAGACGAACTGGCGCGGCACGCAATCGTGGGACGACAAGAAATACGGCACGGCGATCCTGCTCGCGCAGCTCACGGGCAAGGCGGAGTATTTCGCGATGGTGAACCGCTGGCTCGATTTCTGGACGGTGGGAGATCGCGGTGAAAAGGTGCAGATGACGCCCGGCGGCCTTGCCTGGCTCGACCAATGGGGCTCGCTGCGCTACGCGGCGAACACGGCGTTCCTCGCGCTTATTTACGCGCGGACCGCCGGCGCAAAGCACGCGGATCGCTACAGCGCATTCGCGACGCGGCAGATTCGCTACATGCTTGGCGACAATCCGCGGCGGAGCAGCTACGTGGTTGGATTTGGGAGCAATCCGCCGCAGCGCGCGCACCATCGCGCGGCATCCGGTGTGAATGATATCGGCGATACCGCGCCGAACCGGAATGTCCTTTACGGGGCGCTCGTGGGCGGGCCGTTCGCGCCGGATGACGACGCCTACGCGGACGACCGCACGAACTACATCGCGAACGAAGTCGCGCTCGACTACAATGCCGGCTTCACCGGTGCACTCGCAGCCCTGGCCGCGGAGCACGGCGGCAAACAGCTCGACGATTTTCCGCCGAAATAAACACATGGCCAAAAACGTTCTCGGTGCCGATCTGGAGTGCTGCTGCGCGAAACCCGCGACCGGCTTTTACCGCGACGGCTATTGCCACACCGGACCTGGCGACGTGGGACTGCACACGGTATGCGCGCATGTGACGGAGGAATTCCTGCGCTTTTCCTACGAACGCGGCAACGATCTCGTGACGCCGTTCCCAGACGGCGGATTTCCCGGCCTGCAGCCCGGCGATCGCTGGTGCCTTTGCGTGACGAGATGGATGGAGGCGCTCGAGGCCGGCGTCGCGCCACCGGTGTTGCTGCAAGCCACGCATGCCTCGGTGCTCGAGTTTGTCGCGCTCGAGGACTTGCTGGCGCACGCGGTGGATGCGTAGATGGGAAGGGGAATCGCATGGACGTCATTGTCATTGGAGCCGGAGCCGCAGGATTGTGCGCGGCGGATACGCTGGTCGCCGCGGGCCACGACGCGGTGATTTTCGAGGCGTCGGATCATCTCGGCGGACGCGTGCGTTCGCTCGAGGGTTTCGCGGATGTTTCGATCGAGCTCGGCGCCGAGGAGGTGCACGGGCCGGACAATGCCGTCGCCGCGGCGGCGCGTGCACTGGGCATGCAGACGGTGCATCACATCACGACCGACGACATGCTGCGGCTCGACGGCGAATTGCAATCGCTCGACCAGGCGCAGCAGGATCCGGACGTGCGGCGGGCATTCGGGATGATTGAAAATCTCGGCGAATACCGCGGCGAGAATTGGACGGCGGAGGAATTTCTCATTCGCTCACATTTCCCGCGGCGCGCGCGTCACTACCTCGACTCGCGGCTCGGCGTGGAGCACGGCACCACGCTCGACCGGCTGGCGATGCGCGGATTCGCGACCTACCAGCGCGGGTGGGAGGCTCGCGAGACGAACTACACGCTGCAGGGCCGCTACCTCGATCTTTTCGCGCCCATCATTTCGAGGCTCGAGGGGCGCATCCGGTTGAACACGCCCATCGCCGCCATCGAGTGGGAGAGTGCGCCGAAAGTGCGTCTGCAAAGCGGTGGGGAGCACGCTGCGCGGGCGATCGTCGTCACCGTGCCGCTCACGATCCTGCGCGAGAGGCTGCTGCATTTTTCGCCGCAGCTTCCGGCGGAAAAAGTCACCGCGGCGGATTCCATCGGCATGGACACGGGGATGAAGATCATCCTCAAGTTCAAGCACCGGTTTTGGGAGGAGCGCATGTATTTCCTGCACACGGATGGTTTTCTCCCGCAATTTTGGAACGCGTGCAAAGGCAAGTCCGACACGGCGCACGTGCTCACTGCGTTCGTGGGCGGCTCGCGCGCGGAGCGGCTCGACGACATGGGCGTGGACCCGGTGCGGTTTGCGCTCGATGAGCTGGACGAAATTTTCGGCGCGAAGATTGCATCGCGATCCTTCGAGCGCGGGCTCATTGCCGATTGGGGCGCGGATCCGTGGATTCGCGGACTCTACAGCTACCCGACCGTTCAGACCACCGAGGCCGCCCGCGAGGCGCTGGCCCGGCCGCTTGGCGGGAAGGTTTTTTTCGCAGGCGAGGCGACCAATACGCTCGGCGCCAGCGGCACGGTGCACGGCGCGATGGAGACAGGCTGGCGTGCGGCTGGCGAGGTGCGCGCGGCACTGGAATAGCGCGTGATTGAACATTCGGACGGTTGGGAGAGTCTATGGCGTCGTGACTGTGAAAACTGAGCCGATCGAGTTCGAGGTTCTGCCACCGAAGCGCGACCGGGACGTCCCCGAGCTTTCGCGACTCATCGCATGGCTGCTGGACGACCTCATTCGCATTCCCGGCACGAATTTCCGCATCGGACTCGACCCGATCATCGGTCTCATTCCCGGGCTTGGCGACGGTTCGACGGCGGTGGTCTCGTCCGTGATCCTGCTGCACGGTTTGCGCGCCGGCGTGCCGCGCATCGTGCTGGTGCGCATGGCGCTCAACGTGCTCATCAACTCGCTTGTCGGCGCGATTCCCGGCGTGGGCGATTTGTTCTCGGCGGTGTTCAAATCGAATCGCCGGAACGTCGAGTTGCTGGACCGGCATGCAAGTTCCACCAGGCGCGCCTCCACCGCCGCGGACTGGATTTTTGTCGGCGTGCTGATTGGCTTCGTGCTGCTCTTCGCGGTGGCCGTGTCGGTTGCAGCGGTTTACGTGACCTACAAGGTATTCAAACTGCTCGCGGCGATTTGAAGTTCCCGCCCGCGCGGACTTGCTGATTAGATTGTGCTGCATGGACAAGCCCGCCGGAATTCACAGTCCCTTTTACGATTCCGTGAGCGCGTATTTCGATCGCGCCGCCGATCTCACGAATTTTCCCGCCGGCCTGCTCGACCAGGTGAAGTCGTGCAACAGCGTTTACCGGATGAAATTTCCAGTGAAGGACGATGATGGAAATATCGTCGTGATGGAGGCCTATCGTGCGCAGCACAGCCACCACCGGCTGCCGTGCAAGGGCGGCATCCGATTTTCGCCGCATGTCACGCAGGAGGAGACGATCGCGCTTGCCGCGCTCATGACTTACAAATGCGCGCTCGTCGGCGTGCCGTTTGGCGGCGCGAAGGGCGCGGTAAAATTCGACGCACGCGTGGTCTCGCCGGAATTTCGCGAACGCGTCACCCGTCGCTACACCGCGGAACTGGTGAAGAAAAATTTCATCGGCCCTTCCATCGACGTGCCCGCGCCCGATTATGGCACGGGCGAGCAGGAGATGGCGTGGATCGCGGACACCTATCGCGCGCTGAATTTCAACGAGCCAGACACCTACGCGTGCGTCACCGGAAAGCCGCTCGCGCTGCACGGAATTCCCGGCCGTCGCGAAGCCACGGGGCTCGGCGTGCAGCTTGGCATCAAGGAATGCGTGGATCGCGAGGAGGACATGGCTGAACTCGGTCTCGCGCCTGGAATCCCCGGAAAGCGCGTGATCGTGCAGGGTCTCGGCAATGTCGGCTCCTACTCCGCGCATTTTCTGCACAAGGCCGGCGCGGTGATCGTCGGCATCGCGGAGCTCGGCGGCGGAATTTATGACACCGCGGGCATTGATCTCAAAAAACTCTCGCATCATTTCCGCGAGAACGGCTCATTGGCCGGATACCACGCGGGCGAGTTTCATGAAAACCCCGCGACGGTGCTCGAGCAGCCGTGCGACATCCTCGTGCCGGCTGCGTTGGAAAATCAAATCACCGCCGAAAACGCCCCGCGCATCCGGGCGAAGATCGTCGCCGAGGCTGCGAACGGCCCCGTGACGCACGACGCCGAAAGAATCCTGCAAAAGCGCGGCATCCTCATCATCCC
>JBOHXO010000681.1:0-5838 GCA_050737475.1 Chthoniobacterales bacterium | reverse complement strand
GACGCGAACCGACGACCATGATGTTGGCCAACCTCCTTTCCGCCGCGCAAATCATTCCCGAAATGAAAGCTGGCGAGCGGTGGCAGGCGATTGAGGAAATCGTCAACGCCCTCGTGGCAAGTGCGCGGATCGCTTCGAAGGACAAGCCCAGCGTGCTCGCCGCCCTCAAACAACGCGAGGAAACCATGAGCACCGGCATCGGCTTCGGCATCGCCATTCCGCACGCCTCGTCCGATTGCGTCACCGAAGTCGTCGCCGGCTTCGGCCGCTCGCAGGCCGGCATCGAGTTCGACTCCCTCGACAACCAGCCCGTCCATTTCATCGTCCTGTTCATCGTTCCCCGCGACCAGTTCCAGACTCACCTCCGCACCCTGGCCGCCATCGCGAAATTTCTCAACGACCGCACCGTCCGCGAGGAGCTCGGCACCGCCGCCACCGCACAGGACATCCTCAGCGTCTTCGCGAACCGCTCGCAGCGCAGTTGACCGCAGCCATGGCCACCGTGCGCTCGCTTTTGGAGGAGCGTCTGCGCGCCGCGCTGGACGCCCTCTCCCTCGATCCCAACGCCGCCGAGGTCGCGCCTTCGAGCGACGGCAAGTTCGGTGATTATCAAACCAACGCCGCCATGGTGCTGGCAAAAAGGGAGCGCAAAAATCCGCGCGAACTCGGCCAGGCCATCGCGGAAAAAATCAACGTCGCCGGCATCGCCGAGCCGCCCACGCTGGCGGGCGCGGGATTCCTGAACTTCCGCCTCACGCCGGAATTCCTCAACGAAGCCGCCTCCGCGCGACTCGCCGGCGACCGCTGCGGCGTCGAGCCCGTCGCGCAACAACGCACGCTCGTCATTGACTTCAGCTCGCCGAATGTCGCGAAGCCGATGCACGTCGGCCACATCCGCTCGACGCTTCTTGGCGACAGCCTCGCGCGCATCGCGCGGTTCCTCGGCCATCGCGTGATTGGCGACAACCACATCGGCGACTGGGGCACGCAATTCGGCATGCTCCTCTACGGCTGGAAGACGGAATTGAATCAGCCTGCGCTCGCCACCGACCCGCTCGGCGAGATGGAGCGCATCTACAAGCTCATCAGCGCGCGCTGCAAGGAGGACCCGGCCGTCCTCGATCACGTGCACCACGAGCTCGTGCAATTGCAAAACGGCGAACCCGAAAACCTCGCGCTCTGGCACGAGATGATCCGCCTCTCGCAGTCGCAGTTCGACACGATCTACGCGCGGCTCGGCATCGAATTCGACGTCACGCTCGGCGAAAGTTTTTACAATCCGCGGTTGAAGTCGGTCGTCGAGGAATTGAAATCCCGCGGCATCGCGACGGAAAGCGACGGCGCGTGGTGCGTTTTTTCCGACGGCACGACGAAGCCCGAGGACGATCCGTTTCTCGTCAAGGACAAGGATGGCTGGCGCGCCAATCCCGCGATCGTGCAAAAAAGCGACGGCGCCGCAAACTACACCACCACCGACCTCGCCACCCTCGCGCACCGCATGGAAACATGGTCGCCGGGCGAGATCATCTACGTCACCGACGGCCGCCAGCAACTCCACTTCCGCCAGTTCTTCTCGATCTTCCGCCGCTGGCATCCCGGGGCAAACGTAAAGCTCTCGCACGCGTGGTTCGGCTCGATCCTCGGCGAGGATGGCAAGCCGTTCAAAACCCGCAGCGGCGAAACGATCAAGCTCTCCGAATTATTGGACGAAGCCGAGGAGCGTGCCGGCAAACTCGTCGCCGAAAAAAATCCCGACCTGCCCGCAAACGAGCGCAACGAAATCGCGCGCATCGTCGGTCTCGGCGCCGTGAAATACGCCGACCTCTCGCCGCACCGCCAGACCGACTACGTCTTCTCGTGGGACAAGATGCTCAGCTTCCAGGGCAACACCGCGCCCTATCTGCAATACAGCTACGTCCGCATCCAATCCATCTTCCGCAAGGCGGGTGACTCATTCCGCATTCCCCATTCCGCATTTCGCATTACAGAGCCCGCAGAACGGGTTCTGGCTATCAAACTTTTGCTCTTCGGCGAAGTCCTCCCGCAGGTGCTCGAGGACTTCCGCCCGAACCTGCTCGCCACCTACCTCTACGAGCTCGCCTCCACCTTCCACAGCTTCTTCGAAGCGTGCCCCGTGTTGAAATCCGAGGGCGAAATCCGCGACTCCCGCCTGGCATTGTGCGAACTCACCGCCCGCACCTTGAAGACCGGCCTCGGCCTGCTCGGCATCGAAGTCCCCGAGCGGATGTAGGAGAAATTTCCTGCATCTCCCGCCACCCCCACCTGCGATCCCTTTGAACAAGGCGCAACCCGTCGAACCCAAAGGACACCATGAAACAACGAGCAGAAACCCATCGCATCGAAATCGGCGGCAAGGGATTTGGCGAGGCCAGCGACGACACCATTGAGCAGCGGGCCCGCGAATTCGCAAAGTTGAACGGACACGACAGCCCGACGGAACACGACCGCGCCGCCGCCCGCAAGGAACTCCGCGAACCCCTCGGCGCCGCCGCCTCCCCCGAAGACGAACTCGAAGAATCCGAGCGCCCCGGCGACGCCTTCCCCGCCGCGTCGCACGGCACCCAGGCCGAACGTCTCGAACCCGAAGACGAGCAAACCGTGGACGAGGAGCTCGTGCAGGAAGGCATCGAGGAGGCCGACCACGAGGCCCGGGTAAAATCAACGGAGGAATAGCCGGCAGGGCAAAACGCTTACTGTCTTTTTTATTGTATGGCGTCTTCCCGCCGCGTTCGCCGCGCTGTTGCGTGATTTTTCACAAAGGCACCCGCAGGCCTTCTTTCGTGGCGAATGCTTTTTGCCTCTCGTCAAACGTCAAAAACTCGTCCGCCCCCATGCGCAGTGCGGCCACCACGTGGAGAATGTCAAAAGCCCGATTCCCGCCGCTGATCGTGTGTGTTGCGGAAAGTCGCATCCCCTCGCCGATCACCTCCGCAAGGTTGCACACCTCCACGATCAACAGGCCACCAGCGATATCGGCCTCGAACTGCGACCAGAAAATGGCTGCCCCTCCGGGCACGATCGCCTTTCGAAATTCCGCAAGCCGCAACGCATTCGCCAACTCATACTCGTTCAGGCTCGAAAGCTTGAGTGGAGTTTCGCTTTTCCTGCCCCACGCACAATAGCCAGGTGTCAATGTTGCCGGAATCATGCCGTTCCTTTATCAAGGTCCATCCCTCATGAACGAACCCGCGCCATCGGATCAATCCCACGCGGCGTCTCTCAGCGTGATCGTTCCGCTGTTTAACGAGGAGGCAACCATCGAGTCCATTCTCCAGCGCGTTTTGTCGCAGGAATGCGTCTCGCAAATTCTCGTGGTGGATGACGCATCTGCGGATGGTTCATTCAAAATTGCCGACAAAGTAGCCGCCATGGACAGCCGTGTGTTACTCCTGCGCCACTCGCGTAATTCCGGCAAAGGCGCCTGCATTCGCACGGCATTGCCACACGCCACCGGCGACATTGTCCTCATTCAGGATGCCGATCTCGAATACAATCCCGCCGACTATGCCCGCCTCATTGCGCTGATCGTGGAAAACCGCGCTGATGTCGTGATCGGTAATCGCCGTGACGAAGGCAACATCGGCGGTCGCTCCCGCTATTTCCTCCAAGGCTTCGCCAATCGTCTGTCTACATGGGCAGCCAATGCCTTTCTCGCGCGGCCACTCAGTGATGTGCATTGCGGCTACAAGGCCTTTCGAAGATCGTGGCTGCAAGGCATCGTTATCCAGGAATCACGCTTCGGCGTGGATATTGAACTGGCCCTCAAGGCATCGCGAATGCGCGCGCGCATCGAACAGGTTGCCATTGGCTACCACGCCCGCAGTTACGCCGACGGCAAGAAGATCGGCTGGCGCGACGCGTTGCGCACCCCGCTTGTGATCGTGAAATACGGACTCCTCGGGGCATTCACTTCGCCGCGCCGGCAGGCGGCTCGAACCGCTTGAGATTTATTTTCGCCTGTTCATAGCTGGGATCCAGCCGCAAAGCCTCCCGGAATTGCTCCATTGCCTCCTCGCGTCGTCCCATTTTTATCAGCGTAAATCCCAGATTGTTGTGCCCCTCCGCATAGCCGGGCTCCAGCTTCACCGCAGCCTCAAAATGGTGCAGTGCTTCGTCGCCCTCTCCTCGCGACATAAGCAGGATGCCCAGATTGCTGTGCGTCCTCGCATTCTTCGGATCGAGACGCAGGGCCTCCTGGAATTGCTTCATCGCCTGATCCCTTTCCCCCGTCATCATGAACACGTTCGCCAGGTTTCCATGCGCACTTGCATTGCCAGGAGTCAGGCGCAGTGCTGCTTGGAATTCCTCGATGGCCCGAGTCGGCTCACCAATGTGGGCAAACATGTTCCCCAGATTGACATGATAAATGGAATTCCCTGGATCCAGCCGCACAGCCGTCATGAATCGCTCATTGGCCTCTTTCATTTCCCCCTTGTCCAGCATTAGCAAAGCCAGCGTGTTTTGCGCCCTCGCATTCCCAGGGCACTTGTTCACGGTATCCCGCCAGATGCTTTCCTCGCTGCGATAGTCGTGGTTGCGCAGGATCGTTAATGCCGCGAGCGCAATGGCCCAGACAGCAAATATGTAGATGCTCCTCCGCCCAGCCAGACGGTAAATGCCGATGACGATCAGAGCCAGCACTCCCGCCAAAGGCAGATACATGCGGCGCTCGGCCACAACCTGCAACGCGGATGGCACGAAGCTCGATGTCGGCGCCAGGATGACGAATATCCAGCACAGCGCAAAGCCAAGGACCGGACGCCGCCACAGCGCGATCAGAGTCCCTATGGCTAAGGCTGCGAGTATTAGGATATGCGGCGCCACCGTGAGGGGGTCCCGAATCAAGTCGTAGCCGTAATCGAAGACAAGCGGGTCGGGCCATACGGCGAGTTGGAGATAGTGCAGGATCGCCCGGCATTGGGTAAGGAAGTAAAACCACGGCGATACGGGCGTGTGAAAGCCTGCGGTGCCGCCCCTGCTCCCACCTTGGATCATCAACCATGCGAGGAAGAACCAAGTGGCCATCAGTGCTGCATGCATTTGCCAGCGACGGCCGAAAGCTTCTCGAAAAGTACCCGCAATGAACGTCCGATCGTAGAGCAATACCATGATCGGAGCGGTGACCATGCTTTCCTTGGTGCCCATTCCGAGCAGGCATGCCGCCACGCTCAATCCATACCAAATATGCGGCTTTGCGCTCTCCGCACCGCGAATAAACCAATAGAGGGTCAGCAGATAAAACAGGCCGGAGAGCGACTCTGCCCGCTGCACGATATAAGTGACCGATTCGGTCTGCAGCGGATGCACTACCCATAGAGCTGCCGTAACTGCAGCCAGTGGCAATGCAGCATCACCGATAGTTCGCTGTAAAGCTGGCCTAAGAAACGTCCGCCTCAGAATTCCGAAAAGCGTCCAGCCCGCGAGAATGTGAATTAATAGGTTGCTTGCGTGATAAGCCCAAACCTGCATTCCGCCAAAAGCATAACTGATCGCGAAAGACAAATTCAGGATCGGCCTTCCGTCCACGGTCCGACCATCTTGAAAATAAGGTGACAATGGCCCACTCAGTGGCCGCAAAGACCTAAGGGTCGCATTTTCCGGAATCGAACGAACATCGTCGAAAACAAACGGCCCGGAGAAACCATTCCAATATGCGCAACACGCAAATCCCGCAATTATAAAACCGGAGAGAATAAATGAACTCCCATAAAAGCTCTTGCCCTTGATTCGCACAATTATTTACCTCAACCGATCCAATGACATGCCTTTGAAGCAAGTCTATCGTCGACCCAAAAACCAAATTACGACGGTTGCAGT
>JBOHXO010000680.1:0-2613 GCA_050737475.1 Chthoniobacterales bacterium | reverse complement strand
GAGGTATTCTCCGTATGAAATTCCGGCCAGGGCATTTCCTGAATTGCTCCAAAAAAACAAACCGCGCCGGGCATGGCTGCCGGGCGCGGTTGTTTTTTGAGCGTGCCGTGGTTCGACTTAGTGGCCGAAGACCTTGATGTCGAAGAACGATGCGAAGCCGCCGTTGCTCGAGCCGGTGACCGTGACTCGCACATACTGGGCGGTGGCTGTGATCGCATTCGACGTGTTGCCGAAGGTCGTGTTGCCGGTGTTGTCGAAGACCATTGTGTAATTCACGTCATCCGGTGAGGTCTCGATTTTGTATTTGTAGGCGCGGGTGGTCGGGTTGAACCACATGATGTCCACGCGCGAGAGGACCTTGCTCGAGCCGAGGTCCACACGCCACCATTGCGGGTAGGTGCCGTTGGCGGCCGCCCAGCGGGAGGTGGTGCTGGCGTCATTGCCGTTGGCCACGACGTTGCCGGCCTCGTTCGAGCTGGCCGTTGCGGGCTGGCTGAGGGCGAGGTTCGTGTCGCCGGAGGAAGCGTTGATCGTGAGGCTCAGGTTCGCGGTCGGGCCCGTGCCGCTGCCATTGGTCGCCGAGAGCCCGATCGTGAACGGACTGCCGGTCGTGGTGCTCGGCGTGCCGGAGATGAGGCCGGTCGTCGTGTTCACCGTGAGCCCTGTGCCCGTGAGACCCGTGGCCGCGAAGCTCGTGGGGCTGTTCGTGGCCGTGATCTGGTAGCTGAACGGCGTGCCGACAGTGCCGGTGGCCGTGAGCGGGCTGTTGATCACCGGCGGGCTGCCCGCGGCGCTGATCGTGAGCGTCAACGTGGCGGTGGGGCCGGTGCCATTTCCATTGGTGGCCGAGAGCCCGATGCTGAACGGACTGCCGGTCGTGGTGCTCGGCGTGCCGGAGATGACACCGGTCGAGGAGTTGAGCGTGAGGCCGGTGCCCGAGAGGCCGGTCGCGCTATAGCTCGTGGGGCTGTTCGTGGCCGTGATCTGGTAGCTGAACGGCGTGCCGACCGTGCCGCTGGCCGAGAGCGAGCTGTTGATTACGGGAGTCGGGCCGCCGCCGCTCGACGGATGGCCGATGACGGCAACCTCATACATCGAGGCGAAGCCGGCGCTGGAGCCGGTGACGGTGACGCGGACGTAACGACCGCTGCCGCTGAATGCATCCGATGTGTCGCCGAGCGTGGTGTTGGCGGTTTTATCAACGACCTGGTTGTAGATGGAGTCGTCGTCGGAGGTCTCGATCTTGTATTTGTAGGAACGGCTGGCGCTCGAATACCACGCGATGTCCACGCGGGAGAGGACGTGGTTGGTGCCGAGATCCACGCGCCATGTCTGCGGGAAGGTGCCGCTTGCGGCGGTCCAGCGCGTCGTGAAGCTGCCGTCGATTGCGTTGTTCGCGACATCGGTGCCTTGCGTGGTGGAGGCTATGGCGGTCTGGCCGAGCGAGGCGTTGTAGTCGAGTTGCGCGCCGAGGTTCGTGCCGACAAACGACGTCACGAGCGAGGTGTCGGTGGCATTGATGACGCCGTCGCAATTGATGTCGTAGCGGTAGGTGGTGGCGCTGACTGCGCTGCCCTGCGCGTTTTGCGTCTGCGTGACATCGAGGTTGTTGACGACGTTGTCGCTGTTGACGTCGCCGCGAAGGACGTTGAATTCGACGTCGGACGTGCCGGCGGTGCCGCCGCCCGAAGGCTGGACATTGGCGAGATGGAGATTCAAGCCCTGCACATTCGCCACGCCGGTGAGGGGAATGGTGAGGGTCTTGTTGCCGTTGCTGTAGGCGAGGGTGCCGACGCTTCCGGATGCCGCGCCGCCGCCCTGCAGGCCGAGCGTGGCGGTAATGCCGGTGGAGACGGGCGAGCCGAAGTTGAGCGTGAGGCTGTAGCTGCCGGCCGTGGAGCCCTGGCGGGACTCGAGCGCTTTCGCGGAGGTCGGGAAGATCACTTTCGTGAACGTGCCGGCTGCGCCCTGCGTTTGAGTGGACGTGGCCTGGAGGACGGTCGGTCCGACGAGCGTGGTGATTTCCGTGGCGGAGAGCGCGCGGTTGAAGAGCTTCACTTCGTCAATGACACCCGGGAACGATTGCGTGCCGGTGCCGTCGCCGGGATTCGCCTGTGCGATCCAGAGCGGGCCGGAGCCGTTCGCCGCCTGCGCGGTGCCGCTGCCGGCGAGTGCGCCATTCACGTAGATCTTGCGCGTGTTTGCGGCGCCATCCTGCACGACGGCGACGTGAGCCCATGTGCTGACCGTGGCCGTGGAGCCGACGACATCGCCGCCGGGGCCGCGGAAGACCCACTTGCTGGCGGGGCTGATCCAGATGCCGTAGTAATTACCGGTGTTGAACGATTTTGCGAAGACCGCTTCGTAGATGCCGTTGAGCGAGCTGGGGAAGACCCATGCGGAGATCGTGAAGCTCTGGGTGGCGCTGAACTGCATGTCGGCGGTGTTCGGCACGCTCACATTCGAGATCGCGTTGCCGGTGCCGTGGAAGCTGATGGCGTTGTTGAAATATCCGACTGAGGAGGCGACTTCGCCGTTCGCAGTGCCGGTGTGGCCAAGACCTGTGGCATCGGCCTCGGTGCCGATCGTGCCTTCGTCGAGGTTCCAGTATGC
>JBOHXO010000679.1:0-6145 GCA_050737475.1 Chthoniobacterales bacterium | reverse complement strand
CCGCGAGCGTGTCGCGCATGCCGAACCAGGTTCCGGATGCATATTTTCCGTGCCACCACTCAGTGAGGGCCGATTCTTCCTTCACCGTCACGTCGGTGGTCGGGGCGGCGGAGCCGGCAAACGCGCTGGGAACCAGCGTCAGCGCAAAAGCGCCGGATGCGAGAGCAAGGGAGCGTAGGAGGGATGGGATCATGGTGGTGGTGGGTTGTTACTCAACAGCGGTATTGTCTTCACGTTAATTCGTGCAAACAGCCGAATGGCGACTTGTTTAGTAGTTATTCAAAATCGCGCAAGCCTTTTGTTGAAACTTCATAAAAAAAACCCGGCTCGGATGAGGAGCCGGGTTTTAATTTTTTGGAATGGAGCGGCGTTTATGCCACGCCGGCGACTTCGGGTTGCGAAGCTGCGTCGCGATCTTTCATCGCGGCCTTGCGGCTGAGCTTCACGCGGCCCTTGTCGTCCACACCGATGCATTTGACCCAGACGGAGTCGCCCATCTTGACGACGTCCTCGACCTTGTTCACGCGGAAGTCCGCGAGTTCGGAGATGTGCACGAGGCCATCCTTGCCGGGCAGAACTTCGACGAACGCGCCGAATTCCTTGATCGAAACGACCGTGCCCTGGAAGGTCTCGCCGACGGTGATTTCCTTGGTCATGCCGTTGATGATTTGCTTGGCGCGGGCGAGGCTGTCGCCGTTGTTCGAGTAGATGTGCACGGAGCCGTCGTCCTCGATGTTAATCTCGGCGCCGGTCTCGGCCACGATGCCCTTGATGGTCTTGCCGCCAGGCCCGATGAGCAGGCCGATCTTCTCGGGGTTGATCTTGATCGTCTCGATGCGCGGAGCGTAGGCGCTCATCTCGGTGCGAGGCGCGGCGAGGACGGATTCCATCACGTCGAGGACCTTGTAACGGTCGTCGCGCGTGCGCATGATCGCTTCTTCCATGAGCTTGAGCGAGATGCCCGGGAGCTTGAGGTCGAGCTGGAAACCGGTAATGCCAGCCCTCGTGCCGCAGAGCTTCCAGTCCATGTCGCCGAAGTGATCTTCGCTGCCGATGATGTCGGTGAGGAGCGTGTAGCGGGTCATCTGGTCGCCGCTGAATTCCGTGACGAGGCCGCAGGAGATACCGGCGACGGGCGTCTTGATTGGCACACCGGCGTCCATGAGGGCGAGCACGCCGCCGCAAACGCTGGCCATCGAAGTCGAGCCGTTGGACTCCATGACTTCGCTGCTGATGCGGATCGCGTAAGGGAATTCGTTGACCGGCGGGATGACCGCGAGAACGGAACGCTCGGCGAGCGCGCCGTGGCCGATTTCGCGGCGGCCCGGGCTGCCGGTGCGGCCGGTTTCGCCGACCGAGAAGGGCGGGAAATTGTAGTGCAGGATGAAACGCTTGCTGGTCTCACCGCCGGTGTAGCCGTCGAGGTCCTGGGCTTCGTCCGCCGGAGCGAGCGTCGCGAGGCAGACCGCCTGGGTTTCGCCGCGCTGGAAGAGCGCCGAGCCGTGGCTGCGGGGCAGGAAGCCGGTCTCGCCGCTGAGCGGGCGGATCGTCTTCGTGTCGCGGCCGTCGCAACGCACCTGCTTGTCGAGAATGCTGATGCGGAAGGCTTTTTTCTGCAGGTAATCGAACGCCTGGCTGATCTCGAACTTCGTGGCGGCCGGGAACTTCTCGAGGATCGCGGCGGAAACTTCCTCCTTGAGCGCGCCGACGGCCTTCTGGCGGGCGACTTTGCTCGGGGTGTAGATCGCGCTCTCGATGCGGTCACCCGCGACGGAGTAGGCGATTTCCATCAACTCGTCGGAGACGACGAAGAGAGGAGCGACGCGCTTCGGCTTGCCCGCGGCGGCGGCGAGTTCCTTCTGCGCGGCGACGAGTTTGGCGACTTCGGCCTGCGCGAAATGCAGCGACGCGACGAAATCCTCCTCGGGAAGCTCGAGGGCTTCGCCTTCGATCATGATGACGTCGGTTTCGTTGCCGACATAGATGAGGTTCAGGTCACTGCCTTCACGCTCGCTGTGGGTCGGGTTCGCGATGAACTGACCGTTGACGCGGGCGACGCGCACGGCGCCGACGGGACCCGCGAACGGGATGTCGGAGACGGCCAGGGCGGCACTGGCGCCGTTCAAGAAAAGGATGTCGGGATCAACTTCGCCATCCGCGCTCAGGAGCACGCCGATGATCTGCGTGTCGTAGAGGTAGCCCTTCGGGAAGAGCGGGCGGAGGGGACGATCGGTGAGACGGCAGGTGAGGATTTCCTTCTCGGAAGGACGGCCTTCGCGCTTGAAGTAACCACCTGGAAACTTGCCGACGGCGGCGGCTTTCTCGCGATAGTCGACGGTGAGCGGGAAAAAGTCCTGCCCGTCCTTGATGGAAGTAGCGGAGACGGCGGAGACGAGGATGATCGTGTCGCCGGAACGAACGGTGACGGCGCCGTCCGCGAGGCGGGCGAGCTTGCCGGTTTCGATGGTGAGTGGCGCTGAGCCCACATGGGCTGTTACGGAATGAGGCATGTTATTTATCTATGTTGGCAGCGCCGGGATTGTGTTCCGGGGGTAGGCGCCGCGCGGGTGTGTTGGTTTAATGCCAGAAAGCCCCAGCTAGCGGCCGGGGCTTTCGTAAACTGGCATCGGATGTTCCGCTTTACTTGCGGAGTTCGAGCTTCTCGAGGATCGTCTGGTAGCGATCCGAAGCAGTGCGCTTCAAGTAGTCGAGAAGGCTGCGGCGCTTGGCCACGAGCTTGAGCAGGCCGCGGCGGGACGAATGGTCCTTCGCGTGGTCCTTGAGGTGCTCGGTGAGCTCGTTGATTCGTTTGGTGAGGAGCGCGATTTGCACGTCGGCGCTGCCCGTATCTTTTTCGTGGAGACGCAGTGTTGCGGTCTCGGAGGCTTCAGTCTTTCCCATTGCTTTGAAATTGGTAGCCGGGGAGAATGGCATGACTCCCTGCGGCTGGCAAGTGCGGATTTGGAGAGTATGTGGGTGAAGGGAACCCTGTCTCCGCCAGGTGCACACCTGCTGCTCTGTTCTGCGACAATGGATCGCGTAGGGAGACGACAGGGACAATCACGGGCTTTTCACAGAGCGTGCCTGACTGTTTTCCAATAAATCCAGCCGACAATAGCGGCTGTCTCGTCGTACTTACAGAGGACTTGTGCCCGGCGATCAGAACCTCGAACTCGAGAAGTCGAGCGGTGCGCCCGACCGTCAGGAACGAGCTTCGCGGTCAACTTCCCGCGTTCTCACAATCGCTGGGCCGGTTGAGATTTCGGAAAAGGACGTGGTCTTCCGCGGAGACTTCCAATGGCCTGGCAAGACCCCGGGCACGCAGCATGCGGACGAGTTGCTGGAGCGATTTGTCGGAGGTGGCCAGGAGGTCGAGGGCGATGTCCCGGACGCATCGTGCGTAAATGGCGCAGAGGGGTTCGAAATGCGAGTTCCACTCCGGGACCACGCTTTGGTTCGGTTCGGCGAGTGCGATCATCCGGCACAAATAGGTGGGAGTCATCTGCGGGAGGTCGATGGCCAGCAGGAGAGTGTGATCGCGGGAGCTCGCTCCGAGGGCGGAAGTCAGGCCTCCCAGCGGGCCCTGATCCGGCACGGCATCGGCGACCCAGCGAATCTCCGCGGGGAGCCATGCGGGGCGGATCGGGGCAACGACGAGGACTTCATCGGTCACGGACTTCAGCAGCTCGAGTTGGTGCTTCCAGAGCGGCGTGCCCTCGAATTCGAGCAGGCATTTGTCGAATCCCATCCGCCGTGATTTCCCTCCGGCGAGCAGGGCTGCGGTAAACGGCTTCACGGACGCTCCGTCCGCAGGACCCCGGACGACAGAATGCGCGCGCGCAAGCCTCCCCGGCCTTTGAGCAATTCCTCGGCGCCGGGTCCAAATGCCTGGTCCATCCAAACGCACGGGCTGCACTCGACGACTCCGGCGAACCGCATGCCTTGCAGCTCGAATTCGCACCCGAGCAACTCGTTCAAATCGACCCCGCTTGTCAGGACGTTTCTTCGGAAAACGGAAGGCGTCCTGTCGTGGACGCCGAGGGCGCGCGACAGGTCCTCGAAGACCTCCCGGGCGAGGAAGGTGATCTGGCCTTTGTAGTCTGCTTGATAGCCGAAGAAGCGATCTCCGCGAAGCCCCATGCCGGCGACGCACTCCGCCTCCCCGACTTCGATCGTCGGATGGCTTCCGGCCGATGTGCCGAAACGCCCGAAGAAATTGTGTCCCGGCGACAGGTAAATGGCTTCGACTTTCATGCGGCAAGGGCCTGCCGGGCGGGATCGAGGCGGCCGGCGTCGTGGTAGATGTTGAAGCGATGATTGCGGACGAACCCTACGAGCGTGATGTCGCACTCCCGCGCCAGTTCGACCGCCATGCTCGAGGGAGCGCCGACGGCGACGATGATCGGGATGCCGGCGATGGCGGCTTTCTGGACGAGCTCGAAGCTCACGCGGCCGCTAAGGACGAGGATGCGGTCGCCGAGCGGAAGCTGGCCGGCAAGCAATTGGGAGCCGATGAGCTTGTCGAGCGCGTTGTGGCGGCCCACATCTTCGCGCACGGCGAGGAGATTTCCCGCGGAATCGAAAAGCGCCGAAGCGTGGATGCCGCCGGTCATCGCAAAATCAGTCTGCGCCTGGCGCGCGATGTCGGGCAGCAAGTGGATCGTCGCGCGCTCGACGACGGGCCGGCGCGGCTCGATGCAATAGGGGCGGGCAATGCGGATGGCCGCGATCGAGCGTTTGCCGCACGCTCCGCAACTCGAGGAGACGACGGATTGCCGGTTCATGAATGCCTGTTCCAGCACCGCGCCGCGCCGCGTCTTGAGGCGGACGACGTTGCGGCCTTCGCTGCGGACGCTCTCGACGTCGCGCGGATCGCTGAGAATGCCCTCGGTGAAAAGGAAGCCGGCGGCCAGTTCGTCGTCGGCCCCCGGCGTCCGCATGGTCACCGCGACGGTCGAAGAGAACCAGCCTTCGTCGCTCTCGATGGTCACGCAGATTTCCAGCGGTTCTTCGACGGAGATGGCGTCGGTCTCGGTGGTGGTTCCCGCGCCGTTGACCCGCGATACGGGAACTCGGGCGACGCCCAAGTCGTGGCAGTCATTTTTCATGCGACCTCCCTGGCCCGGGGTGCGGCGGCGGTGATTTCGACGACGATGTGTTTCATGAGGGGCTGATCGCTCTGTGGACTGTAATCGCCGATCGCGCAGAGCACGTTCAGCTCGGGCATGTAGCCCATCGCCGAGCCGCGCGGCAGGTCGTAGGGAATCGCCCGGTAGCCCCGCAGCTCGCGGGTCGATCCGTCCTTCGCAAAACTCTTCACGTCGATGAGGTCGAACTTCGCCAGGCCGCGAGCGCGCATGTCGTCGGCATTCATGAAGATGAGCGTGCGCAGGTTTTTCACCCCGCGGTAGCGGTCATCATCGGAATAGATGGTCGTATTCCATTGATCGTGCGAGCGCATCGTGCCGAGCAGCAGACGGCCGGCGGCGGGTGCGACATCGGCAAGCGGCGCGGTGGAAAAATTCGCCCGGCTGGTATCGGTGAGAAAGACGAGCTCGCGCGCGGGCTGAGCGAGCCGGAAACCGAATTTCTGGCGGACGCGGCGGTTGAAGTCCTCGAAGCCGGCAATCGCTTCGGCCATCTTGTCGCGGATGAGATTGTAGTCGGCGGCATAAGTCTGCCAGGGCGTGCGCGTGTCCGGCAGCGAGGCCTGGGCGATCCCGGCGATGATCGCGATTTCCGAGCGAAGATTCGGCGAGGCCGGTTCCTTCATGCCGTAGGAGAGGTGGACCATGCTCATCGAGTCCTCGACCGTGATGCCCTGGAATCCGCCCTCGCGGCGATCCTTCTCGGTCCGCCCGAGGCACGGAAGAATGAGCGCCTCGCGACCGTGCACGAGGTGGCTGCGGTTGAGCTTCGTGCTGACCTGGATCGTGAGGTCGCAATTTTGCAGCGCGGGAAATGTGCAGGCGGGATCCGGGGTGGCCAGCGCGAAGTTGCCGCCCATGCCGACGAAGATTTTCACCTCACCGCGAGCCATGGCGGGAATCACGCGGACCGTGTCCAGACCCCGCTTGCGCGGCGACGTGATGCCGCACGCCGCGTCCATGCGAGCCAGCCACGCTTCGGTGGGACGATGGTTGAC
>JBOHXO010000678.1:0-11136 GCA_050737475.1 Chthoniobacterales bacterium | reverse complement strand
GCCGACGCCCGTGGCCGCGCCCTGGAACGGCTCGACCGCGCTGGGGTGGTTGTGGCTCTCCATCTTGAACGCGATGGCCCAGCCGTCGCCGATATCAATGACGCCCGCGTTTTCCTCGCCGGCTTTGACGAGCACTTTCGGACCGGTCGTCGGGAATTTTTTCAGCTCGAGCTTCGAGTTTTTATACGAGCAGTGCTCGCTCCACATGACGGAGAAGACGCCGAGTTCGGTGAAGTTCGGATCGCGGCCGAGGATCTTCTGGATGCGCGCGTATTCGTCCGGCGTGATGCCGTGTTTCGCGATGACTTCGGGTGTAATGGCGGGATCGGGCATCTATCTGAAAAAAGCTGGAATGGGAGAAAGGGGGAGTGGGGGAAAGGGTGACAAGCGATTCGCCCACTCGCCCATTCGCCCGTTCGCCCATTCGGTCTGCATGTTCATGCGAGCAATGATTCAAAAATTACGCGGCCATCGGCGCTGCCGAGCTGCGCGTCACAGGCTCGCTCGGGGTGGGGCATGAGGCCGAAGACGTTGCCGGCGCGGTTGCGGATGCCGGCGATGGCGTCGAGCGAGCCGTTGGGGTTTTCGCCGGCGTAGCGGACGAGGATCTGGTCGTTCGCTTTCAATTCGGCGAGCGTGGATTCGTCGGCGACGTAGCAGCCTTCACCGTGGGCGATGGGGATGCGCAAATTCGCGCCGGGCTTTGCGGCTTTCGTGAAGCGGGAGTCGGTGGATTCGACGCGCAGATTGACGTGCTCGCAGATGAAATGGAGATCGCGATTGCGGACGAGCGCGCCGGGCAGCAGGCCGCTTTCGCAAAGGATCTGGAAGCCGTTGCAGATGCCGAGCACGGTGCCGCCCGCCGCAGCGAATTCCTTGAGCGCGCCCATGATCGGCGAGAAGCGCGCGATGGCTCCGCAGCGCAGGTAATCGCCGTAGGAAAATCCGCCGGGCACGACGACGGCGTCGAAGCCGGCGAGCGACGAGGCTTTGTGCCAGACGTAATCGGCGCTCACGCCGTCGAAACTGCGCAGCGCGCGAAGGGCGTCCTGGTCGCAATTCGAGCCGGGAAACTGAAGAACGGCGAAACGCATTTAGCGGTGATGAGTGATGAGTGACAAGTGATGAGCGCCGGAGTTCATTTGACGATCTCGAGCGTGTAGTCCTCGATGACGGGGTTGCTGAGCAGGTCGCGACAGATCTCGTGGAGCGTGGATTCATCGGCTCCGGCGGGTAATTCGATCTCGATGGATTTTCCCACGCGGACCTTGCCGACGGTTTCGAGGCCGTGGTGCAGCATGGCCTGCGCGACGGCGGCACCCTGTGGATCGAGCACGGATTGCTTGGGCATGACGGTGACGACTGCTTTCATACCCGGTCAAAATTGCCGGGTTCCGCGACGCCGCGCAAGTGCGTGATCAACTTTCGCTCAATCCGCGACGCCGGGCGGTGAGCAGATGCGTGCGGATGGACAGCAGCGCGCCGAAAAGGCAGAGCAGCGCGAAGAGGTCGCCGTGCAGCGTGTAGAAGGTCTTTGGCGGCTCGAGCCGGATCGGGACCGTGCCGTAGAGCACGCCTTCGACAAAGGTATCGCCGCGGCTCTGGAGCTTGTTGGTGACGGCGCCGAAGCGGTCCACGAAGCAGGTGATGCCGGTGTTTGCGGCGCGCACGAGGGGAAGGTGGGTCTCGGCGCAGCGGAAAACGGCGTTGGCGAGGTGCTGGCGCGAGCCGGCGCTTTTGCGGAACCAGCCGTCGTTGGTGATCGTGACGAGCAATTCCGCGCCGTGTTTGGCGAACTGCCGTGCGAGGTCGCCGAGCGTGTCCTCGAAACAAATGAGCGTGCCGACGTGATAGGGCTTGCGCGACAGCGTCAGGACGGCGGACTCCGTGCCCGCATCGAAATCGGACGGCACTTCGTCGCCGACGATCCATGCGAAGAGCGGGAAGGAATTTCGCAGCGGCACATATTCGCCGAAGGGCACGAGGTGCTGCTTGTCGTAGATTTGCGCGTCGCCATGCGCGTTGAAAAGCATGGCGGAATTGTAGGCGAAGGGCGGCTCGAAGCGCGTGGAGCCGAGCAGGAAATTCGTGCGGAGCTGGCCGAGGATTTTTGCGACGATGTCCTGCAGGTCCTTGCTATCGAGCAGGGGGCGCGGCACGGCGGCCTCGGGCCAGATGAGCAGGTCGGGCTTGAGCAGCAGCGCCTGGTCGGTGAGGCGCATGTAGGTGTCGAGGATTTCCTTCTCCCAGGCAGGATCCCATTTGTGGTCCTGCGGAATGTTCGCCTGCACGGCCGCGATGCTGAGCAGCCAGTCGCCGCGTTGCGTGGTCACCTGCCGGTTTTTTCCGACGACCTGCGACACGGGCTTCGGCGCGGTCATGCGCCAGACGCCGTAGCCGAACGTGCAGACGACGAGCGCCATCGTGATCGTGAAATCAAAATGCGGGCGCAGTTTGATGCCGCCGCTGGCCTCGTAGAGGAAGCGCCGCACGGTCATGAGCAGGATGGCATTCACCATCACGAGCAGGAACGAGATGCCGGCGATGCCCGCGAAATCGGCGATTTGGAGCATGACGGTGCTTTTCCACAACGCGACGGCGTAGGAATTCCAGCCGAACCCGGTGAAGGCGGTGCCGCGCAGCCATTCGAGGCCGGCCCATGCGGCGGCGGCGCGAATGGCGAGGCGGAGATTGCGAATCGAGCTCAGCCAGTCGCAGGCCTGGATGGCGGCGGGCGTGCGATCCACGGGGTCGCGCGGGCGGCACACGATGCCGGCGAACAGCGCCCACAATCCCGGATAAAGCGCGAGATAGAACGCGAAGACGAACCACCCGGCGCGGGTGACCTCGGTCATCCAGAAAAGCGTCATCCAGAAAAACACGAGTCCGGCGACGTAGCCGAGGCCGAAGAGTTTCACGGGGTGCCAGCGGCCACCGCGCGGGCCGAACCACAGCGCGGCGAGCAGCGGGATGAGGGCGAACCACGCGAGCGTGTCCACCTCGTAGGGCGGGAGGCAAAGCGCGAGCAGGGCGCCGCTGGTTGCCGCGAGCAGCCACGGCCAGAGGTGTTTCATCGAGCGAAGAGCCGGGCGGTGCGGGCGGGGTTTGGCAAGGCGGTGTTTTCGCTACTGGGCGACTCTTTTCAACGCCGGCTTTTCGCCATCGTGCCCGAAGCGGGGAAAGGTCATGTCGAGCAGATCAATGTCCTTTTGTGTGAGGCCGGAGGGGATCGTGGCGATGCCGTCGTGCACGGGCTTGTCCACGTATTCGTCGAGGAGGTGGGTGCCGTTGAAAAAAACGATCACGTAGGTGCCGCGGCGCGACATGGTGTGCTGCTCGAGGAGGCGCGTGCCGTGGTCGTCGAGCCAGAAATACGCGCCAAAGGTGCCGTCCTTGGCTGGGAACGAGGAGAACGTGAGGATTTCGCGCTCGGTGATGAGCGGCATCGAGCCCATGTAGGTTTCGCGGCCATTCTGGATGAGGGTGACCTTGTCGGAGAAATTGCCGCCCTCGGCGCCGGCCTCGCCGTAGAAGCGAATGGACACGGGTGCGGGCTTTTTTGCGCCGGCGTGGAGGGTGGCGGCCACGGCCACGCAGAGCGCCAATGCGAGACGGACGGACTTCATGCGGGGATGCTAGCCGAGCGGATAGGATTTGCAACCGCGCCCCGCGTGCGGTAACCCGTCCCGTTGATGCCGGCATCGCGTTTTCTTATTTTGCTCGCTGTCGCGGTTTGCGCCGCGCCCGTTTCGCGTGCCCAGCAGTCGGTCGTGCCGGACATTCCGGAGATCCCGGACAAGGAGAGTCCGTTCTTCGTGCTCAACAACGAGTCGCAAAATACCGGCCAGAGTGCCCGCAAAAAACTGTCGAGCCCGGAATTCGATTTTCCGCGCAACAAGGGCGCCGAGCTGAGCGCGGGGCAGATGTTCACGACGTTTTTCACGGACATGTTTTCCTCGGTGCGCGTGGGCCCGAAACCGACCTCCGGCAGCAGGCTGGTGGTGGAGCCGGCGCAGTTTTCGCTCGATGACCGCCACGAGATCACGGTGACCTTCAGCGTCGAGAACAAGACGGACCGGCTTGTGAAAATGGATTTCCCGACCTCGCAGCGCATCGAGATCCTCGTGCACGACTCGAGCGGCAAGGTGATCGATAAATGGTCCGACGACCGCGCGTTCCAGGATGTCTCGGGCGTGGTGATGATCAATCCCGGCGAGCACATTCAATACGAGGAAAAGATTTCCACCCGCGACATGCAGCCCGGACAGACCTACACGATCGAGGCTGCGATGGCGAACAACCCCGAATTCACGAAGACCGCGACTGTGACGCCCAGCGGCAAGCCGCGCAACGCGCAGCCGAATCCGATGCTGCAATCCGCCCCGCCGGGCGGCTCCACACCGAAGCCCGCGCCCAAGCAGGGATAAGTTGCGGAAGGTTGTGCATCATTTCTGCTTGACCGCGCCGGGCGAAAATCGTGTTTCGTGCGGACAGGAAAATAAATTGTTGCCAAGCCCGGGCTCCGCGCCTAACTGCTAGCCCCACTCCATCAAAAAACACCCGAATCTTATGTCCGAAAAATCCATCGAAGAGAAAGTCAAAGACATCATCGTTGAGCAGCTTGGCGTCACGCCTGAGCAAGTCACGCCCGCCGCATCGTTCATCGAGGACCTTGGCGCCGATTCCCTCGACACCGTCGAGCTCGTGATGGCCTTCGAAGAAGAGTTCAACGTCGAAGTGCCCGATGAGGACGCCGAGAAGCTCCAGACCGTCGGCGACGTCATCAAATACATCGAGGAAAAGAGCTCGAAGTAATTTCGAACCTCGAATCTGATTTCAGCAGGCCGCGCGAAAGCGCGGCCTGTTTTGTTTGTGGGATTCTTGAATCTGGAAAAGGGGAAGAGGGGAAAGGACAGAAGAGTTCCCTTTCTCCCCTTCCAGATTGAAAATCAGTCCTCCGCCTTGCCGAGCTTCGCGAGGATGCTGAGATCCTCGAGCGTGGTCGTGTCGCCGGTCACGGCGCCGCCGCCGGCGATTTCCTTGAGCAGGCGTCGCATGATTTTTCCGCTGCGCGTCTTGGGCAGCATCTCGGCGAAGCGGATGTCGTCCGGTTTCGCGATCGGGCCGATCACGTCGCCGACGTGCTTGCGGAGCGCGGCCTTCAAGTCGGCATGCACGACGGCATGCGCCTTGAGGGTCACGAAGGCGACCACGCCCTGGCCCTTGATTTCATCGGGGCGCCCGACCACCGCGGCCTCGGCCACGGCTTCGTGCGAGACGAGCGCGCTTTCGACTTCGGCGGTGCCCAGGCGATGGCCGGCGACATTGAGCACGTCGTCCATGCGGCCGGTGATCCAGAAATAACCGTGCTCGTCGCGGCGCGCCCCGTCGCCTGTGAAATAGCAGCCCTTCACCTCGCTCCAGTAGGTCTCTTTGTATCGTTCCTTGTCGCCGTAAACGGTGCGCAGCATCGAGGGCCATGGCTTGCGGATCACGAGCTTTCCGCCTTCGTTCGGGCCGAGTTCCCGGCCATCGTCGCCGACGATTGCGGCATCAATTCCGAAGAACGGCAGCGTCGCGGTGCCGGGCGTCGTGGGTGTCGCGCCGGGCAGCGGGGTGATCATGATTGCGCCGGTTTCTGTCTGCCACCAGGTGTCCACGATCGGGCAGCGGCCGCCGCCAATTTTTTCGCGGAACCACATCCACGCCTCGGGATTGATCGGCTCGCCGACGGTGCCGAGCAGTCGCAGCGAGGAAAGGTCGTGCTTCGCGGGCCACTCGTCGCCCCACTTGATGAACGCGCGGATCGCGGTCGGCGCGGTGTAGAGAATCGTCACGCCGTAGTCGGCGATGAGTTTCCAGAAACGGTCGGGCTCGGGCCAGTTCGGCGCGCCCTCATACATCAGCATCGTCGCGCCATTCGCGAGCGGGCCGTAAACGAGATAGCTGTGGCCGGTGATCCAGCCGACGTCGGCGGTGCACCAGTAGATGTCGTCGTCACGCAGGTCGAAGATTGTCTTTGTCGTGAATTGCGTGCCCAGCAAATAGCCGGCGGTGGTGTGCAGGATGCCCTTCGGTTTGCCCGTGGAGCCGCTTGTATAAAGGATGAAGAGCGGATGCTCGCTGTCGAAGCCCTCGGCCGGGCAGTCGGCATTCACGTAATCCATCTCGCGATGCCAGAACACATCGCGGTGCTCGGCCATGTGGATTTCGATGTTCGCGCGTTTGAAAACGATCACGCGGCGGATGGAGTCGTTGCCCTCGATGGCGCGGTCCACGTTTTGCTTGAGCGTCACCATCTGGCCGCGGCGATAACCACCGTCCGCGGTGATCACGATTTTTGCGCCGGAGTCGGCGAGGCGGTCCTTGATGCTCTCGGCGCTGAATCCGCCGAACACCACGGAATGCACTGCGCCGATGCGCGCGCAGGCCAGCATGGCGATGGCGGCCTCGGGCACGAGCGGCATGTAGATGAGCACGCGGTCGCCCTTTTTGACTTTGTTGCGCTTGAGAACGTTTGCGAATTTGCAGACTTCGCGATGGAGCTGCTGGTAGGTGAGCGTGCGCTTCTCGCCGGGCTCGCCCTCCCAGATGATCGCGGCCTTGTTCTTGCGGCCGTTGGTCAAATGGCGGTCGAGGCAATTTTCGGTGGCGTTGATTTTTCCGCCGACGAACCACTTCGCAAACGGCGCGCGCCATTGCAGCACCTTCGTCCACGGCTTTTGCCATGTGAGCTTCGCGGCCTGCTTCGCCCAGAATTTTTCCGGGTTCTCGATCGAGGCCTTGTAGAGTTTTTTGTATTCGTCCATGTCGCCGATGCGGGCGGCCTTGGAAAACTTGCGCGAAGGTTTGAAGACGCGCTTCTCGACGAGGTTGGACTCGATGTTCATGGGGTGGACGGTGGGCGGCGAGAATGGCCGATTCGCGCCGATGGATAAAGGCGGAAGTGCAATGCGTTTGAACAGGAGCAAACGGAGAAAACAGAGGCTTTCCTCCCGCCTCCCTTTCCTCCGTTATCTCCTGTTCAATTTCTGTCTTTCACCGTCGAGCCCTTTTTGTTCGACGACCCGGCACGGCGGCAGCTAGCCAAAGTGATCGCCATGTCCAAAACGCCGACCATCATTTACACGAAGACCGACGAAGCCCCGCTGCTTGCCACCTACTCGTTCCTGCCGATCGTCCAGGCGTTCACGAAGCACAGCGGCATCGCCGTCGAGACGCGCGACATCTCGCTCGCCGGCCGCATCCTTGCCGCGTTCGACATCGTGCCCGACGCGCTCGCCGAGATCGGTGCATGGACGCTCGAGCCCGAGGCGAACATCATCAAGTTGCCGAACGTCAGCGCGTCCGTGCCGCAGTTGAAGACCGCCATCGCGGAGCTGAAGGCGAAGGGCTACGACCTTCCCGATTATCCCGAGACTCCCGCGACCGACGCGGAGAAGGACGCCCGTGCCCGCTACGATAAGGTGAAGGGCTCGGCCGTGAACCCCGTGCTCCGCGAGGGAAACAGCGACCGCCGCGCGCCCAAGGCCGTGAAGGACTACGCGAAAGCCCACCCGCACAAGATGGGCGCATGGTCGAAGGACTCGAAGACGAATGTCGTCCACATGACCGCCGACAATTTCTTTGCGAACGAGAAATCCGTCACCGTCGCCGAGGCGACCGACGTGAAGATCGAGTTCACCGCGAAGGACGGCACGGTCACCGCGCTCAAGGAAAAGACTCCGCTCAAGGCCGGCGAAATCCTCGACGCGACGTTCATGAGCAAGAAGGCGCTCGTCGCCTTCTACTCCGCGCAGCTCGACGCAGCGAAGCAGTCCGGCGTGCTCTTCTCGCTGCACCTCAAGGCCACGATGATGAAGGTCTCGGACCCGATCCTTTTCGGCCACGCCGTGAAGGTTTTCTTCGCCGGCCTCATCGTGAAGCACGCCGCGACGCTCCAGTCGCTCGGTGTGGATTTCAACAACGGCTTCGGCGACCTCGTCGCGAAGATTGCCACGCTGCCCGCCGACAAAAAGGCGGAGATCGAGGCCGACATCCAGGCCGTCTACGCCGCCGGCCCCGCGCTCGCGATGGTGAATTCCGACAAGGGCATCACAAATCTCCACGTGCCGAGCGACGTGATCGTGGATGCCTCGATGCCCGCGATGATCCGCGAAGGCGGCAAGATGTGGAACGCCGCCGGCAAAACGCAGGACACGCTCGCCGTCATTCCCGACGCCTGCTACGCCGGTGTCTACCAGGCCGTGATTGATTTCTGCCGCGAAAACGGCGCGCTCGACCCGAAGACGATGGGCTCCGTGCCAAACGTCGGCCTCATGGCCCAGGCCGCCGAGGAATACGGCTCGCACAACAAGACCTTCGAAATCCCCGCCGCCGGGACCGTGAGAGTCACGGATTCTTCAGGAAATGTGTTGATCGAGCATAACGTGGAGGCCGGCGACGTGTGGCGCGCATGCCAGACGAAGGACGCGCCGATCCGCGACTGGGTGAAGCTCGCCGTGAACCGCGCCCGCGCCACCAGCGTGCCCGCCGTCTTCTGGCTCGATAAAAACCGCGCCCACGACGCCGAGATCCTCAAGAAGGTCGAAAAATACCTGCCCGAGCACGACATCACCGGCCTCGAGTTTCCCGTCCTAACGCCCGCCGAGGCCTGCAAATACAGCCTCGAGCGCATCGTGGAGGGCCTCGACACGATCAGCGTCACCGGCAACGTCCTCCGCGATTATTTGACGGACCTCTTCCCGATCCTCGAAGTTGGCACCAGCGCCAAGATGCTCAGCATCGTCCCGCTCATGAACGGCGGCGGCCTGTTCGAGACTGGAGCCGGCGGCAGCGCGCCGAAGCACGTGCAGCAATTCACCGCGGAGAACTACCTCCGCTGGGACAGCCTCGGGGAATTCTTCGCCCTCGCCCCGAGCTTCGAGCACATCGCCGGGACGTTCGGCCTGCCGAAGGCCAAAGTCCTTGCTGACACCCTCGACGCCGCGACCGGCAAATTCCTGGAAAACGACCGCAGCCCCGGCCGCAAGCTCGGCACGATCGACAACCGCGGCAGCCACTTCTACCTCGCGCTTTACTGGGCCCAGGCCCTCGCCGCGCAGAACGACGACGCGGAGCTGAAATCGCTCTTCACCCCAATCGCCGAAAAACTCACCGCGAGCGAAGACAAGATCGTCGCCGAGCTGCTGGCCGTCCAAGGCCACCCCGTGGACATCGGCGGCTACTACCAGCCCGACGACGCGAAAGCCAACGCCGCCCTCCGTCCGAGTGCGACGCTGAATGAGATTCTGGCAGAGCTCTGATCGAGCTGGACAGGATTCACAGGATTTTCAGGATGCTGATGCCGAAGCTTCAACCCTCCTAATCCTGTAAACCCTGTCCGATTTCGTCAGGCCGCTTCCAGGATCATGTTGAACGGCGTTTCCGCGGCGCGGCGCACGTGGCGGAATCCGCCCGCGTCCAGCACCTCGCTCAGCCGCGCCTGTCCCGCCTGCGCGCCGAGCGCGAGGCCGACTTCCTGGCTGCGCGACGTCGGCACGCAAACCATCGTGGAGAATCCGAAGAAAATCCGGCTGACCGGGTTCAGGTTCTCCGTCAATGAGTCGCCGGCCATCGGCTCCGCGATCAGCCATTTGCCGCCCGGCGCCAGGGCCTTGCGCACATGCTGCGCCGCCCCGACGGGATCGCCCATGTCGTGCAGCGCGTCGAAGGTCGTCACGAGATCGTAGCCGGTGCCGCGAAAATCCTTCGCCTTCGCGACGGAGAACGTCACATTGGTCAGGCCCTCCTCCGCCGCGTGCTCCCGGGCCTTTTCGATGGAGCCCTCGTGCACGTCGAACCCATGGAAGGTCGAGTTCGGATACGCCGCCGCCATGATCAGCGTGGACGAACCATGGCCGCACCCGATGTCGGCCACGCGTCCGCCGGCGGTCAATTTCTCCTCCACGCCGTCGAGCGCGGGAATCCATTCCGACACGAGATGCGTGGCATAGCCGGGACGGAAGAATCGCGCGACGCCGCAGAAGAGGCAGGTGTGGCGATCGCCCCAGGAAAGGCCTTTGCCGGTCCGGAAGGCCTCGGCGATTTTCGGTTCGTCGTTATAAACCGAGGAGATGCCGTAGTAGCCGCCGGTCATCGCGACCGGGCTGTTCGGATCCGCGAACACCGCAACCTGCTCCGGCGTGAGCGAAAATTCCGTCGAATCCGCGTCGTAGGTCACGTAGCCCGAGGCAGTCTGTGCGGAGAGCCATTCGCGGAGGTAACGTTCGTCGAGTCCGGTGCGCTCCGCGAGTCCCCGGGGCGTGGCGGGGCCTTGCGCGAGGGATTCGTAGATGCCGAGGCGGTCGCCGAGCACGACGAGCGCGCCATTCACGGCGGCGCCGACGTCGCCCAGCATTTGGCCAACGAGGGCGTTGAGGGCGGCGGGATTGATTGTGTTTTGGGGCGTCAGTGTGGTTTGCATTTTTTTGGGTTATTATGGTCTAAGCCGACCAGTTGGTATGTTTTCGGGATAATAAAAGGGGATCAAGCTGGCAGGGGAAGATGGCCTGCGAGGGTGGTGCGAAACGCGCGGACGGCCTTCGGCACCCGGCTCGGGTCGCGGTGTGCTTTGGCGTGAATGATGCTGCCCTCCAGCGAGCAGAGAAGCTGATTCGCAAGTTCCGGCGCGGACACCACGGCGCCGGGCGCGCACGCCGCGACCAGTGGCTCCAGCTTCGCGGCGACATCATCCGACATCGTCTGGAACTTCGTCGAAATCACCTTCCGCATCGGCTCGTTGGTGTCCCCGAGCTCCAGGGCGAACTGACACAGCAGGCAGCCCGCTCCCCAGAGTTCGCTGGAACAATTCTCGACATGCTCGAGGTAGGCGAGACCGTGTTGCACCGGATCCGAGATCGCGGCGTGCGGGCCATTCTCCAGCACCGCCGCGCTTTGCTGCAGCGTCCAATCGACGGCGGCCAATCCCAGCGCGTCCTTGGAATCGAAAAAATGGTAGAAGCTGCCCTTGCTCAGCCCGGCCTTCTCGCAAATGGAATCAACCGACGTCGCCGCATACCCCCGCGCCAAAAACAACGCCTTGGCAGCGGCAAGAATTCTTTCCTTGGATTCGGATTCGGACATAGGCAAATGAGT
>JBOHXO010000677.1:0-2040 GCA_050737475.1 Chthoniobacterales bacterium | reverse complement strand
CAACACACCGGGCCAGCTTCCCCACACCTACAATGCGGAACTCTTGACCCTCGTGGTGCCGTTTACCTTCGGCACGCCGCTCCCGATTTTTGCGACGATGACGATCAGCGATTCGCTGAGTTCCGGGCAGATCAGTCCGGGGCAAAGCGCGCAATTTCATGGCGAGGCGCATTTGCGTTGGGCGGGCCTCGGCCTGGTGCTCGACTCGATCAATCAGCCCGTGTCCATCTACTCCATTTCATCCGAGAGCGGGCTGGACTATGTCCATGCCGCGCCTGTTCCGGAGCCGGCCGCGACGGCATTCGTGATCGGCGGAGCGATGTTGCTTCTGCTCGCCCACCGCGTTTGCCGGCGTGGTCAACGAAGCGCGTAACCGTGCCTGGCGGCGGGCGATTCGCTCACGGGATTTTGAATTCTCCGATGGCCTGCAGGCCCTTCGGCGTGACGCGAAAGACCTCCTTGCTCACCGGGTAGCCCGACGCCTCGTAGTCGTTCAGCACGAGGTGCGCGGTTTCCTGGAAATGCGAGGCGAGCGCGGGATAGACGTAAATTTTGTAGCGATTCGGAATGGCCACGAGCAGGTCGGGGCCGAGCGTGTTGGCGAATTGATCGGCAAACTCCGGGGCCAGCACGGCGCTGGCCGTCGTGGGCGAATCCGAGGCGAGCAGCGCGAAGACGGCGACCCCTTTTTTGTCGCGCACGAACTGCGGCTTGAGCTTCGCGAGCTCGGCGCTGGCCGAGGCGGTGGCGAGGCGGCGGATCGAATCAACATCCAGTTTCAGCCGCGCGACGTCGGCCTTTTTCAAGTCCGTGACATCCTCGCCGCGGGCGAGTGCGGGCGTGAGGACGGTTTCCTTCGTGCCCGCGATCGGAAACGCGAAATCGGGCCGCATGAACGCCGGCTCGAAGACAAGATGCCACGTGGCTTCCTGCGCGTGCGCGGCGCCGGCTATGACAAACAACAACGCCAGCGCGAGCCGGCGGCGTTTGTATTTCTGGCGGGGTCTGTTAATCGTTTCCGGTCGCATGATCACATTTCTCGAAGGCAAGCTGGAGGAGGCACTGCCGACCCAGATCATCGTCAATGTTGGCGGCGTCGGCTACCAGGTTTTGATTCCGCTATCGAGTTACGACCGGATGCCCGCGCCCGGCACGCAAATTCGAATCCTCACGCAGCTCGTCATTCGCGACGACGAGCATTTGCTCATCGGGTTCTGGACGAAGACAGAGCGCGATCTCTACCGGCTGCTTGTCCATCACGTCACGGGCGTCGGCCCGAAGCTCGCGCTCGCGATCCTCAGCGGCATGAGCGTGGAGCATTTCAAGGCGGCGGTCGTCGCGGGCGACACGGCGGCGATTTCAAAGATCAGCGGCGTGGGCAAAAAAACCGCGGAGCGTGTCGTGCTCGAGCTCAAGGACAAGCTCGGCGTTGCGGCCGAATGGGAGGCCGCCAGCGCGCAGAACGCCCCGACGCCTGCCGAAACCATGATGCACGACGCCGTGCTCGCGCTCATCACGCTCGGCTACAAACAGGTCGAGGCGCACAAGGCCGTGAAGCGCGTGATGGACGACGAAGGTCCGGCGGCGGAGTCCGAAGTGCTCGTGCGCCAGGCGTTGAAAATCCTCACGCGATGAACGCTGTGGTCGCCGATCAGGACGAACTTGCGCGGGCGTTGCGCGTTCGCGATGCGCTGCCGCAGGGCGGCCTGTTCCAGGAAAAATCGTGGCGCGTGTCGCCGCGCGCATTTCCGGTCACGCGGGATTTCGCGGCGGAGCTCGACCAGCTTGGCTACCGGCTCGGGCAATTCCTCTCCGCGTGCAACCAGCTCTATCGCCTCAGCGCCGACGGCCGCCAGCCCGCGTGGATTGCGGAGTTGCTCGACCGCGGCAAGCCGGCGGAGCTTGTCGAAATCTCGCGCGAACGTCGTTTTCGCGACGAAATTCCAGCCGTCATCCGCCCGGACCTCGTGCTCACCGACGAGGGCTTCACCATCGCCGAACTCGACAGCGTGCCCGGCGGCATCGGGCTCACTGCCTGGC
>JBOHXO010000676.1:0-11965 GCA_050737475.1 Chthoniobacterales bacterium | reverse complement strand
CCACGCTGAGCTGGTCCACGCAGTTCGGCTCCAACTTTGCGATCACGCCGGGAGTTGGTGCGGTGACGGGGCCGTCGGGTTCGGTGACCGTGAGCCCGAGTGCGACGACGACGTATCGTCTGACGGTTTCAAACGGCGGAACGAGCAGCACGCGCGACGTGGTGGTCGGCGTGAACGCACCCGAGCTGCCGCTCGTGATCACGGAATTTCTCGCGGACAACAAGGCCGGCCTCAGCGATGAGGACGGCGAGAAATCGGATTGGATCGAGATTCGTAATCCGAATGCATTCGCGGTCACGTTGAATGGCTGGAAGCTTTCCGACTCGGGTGCGACGTGGGTTTTTCCCGACATGCAGATCGAGCCCGGCGAATATCTCCTCGTCTTCGCGTCCGGCAAAAACCGCCGTGACCCCGCCGCACCGCTCCACACGAATTTCAAACTCGATGCGGACGGCGAATCGCTCGCACTGCGCAGGCCCGACGGCACGTTCGCGAGCGCGTTCGCGTATCCCGCACAGCGCACGGACATCTCGTGCTTCGTGGATACGAACGGTGTCGCGGCATTTTTTCCCACACCCACTCCGGGTGCGGTAAATGGTGCGTCGGTGGAGGGATTCGTCGAGGTGCCGGCATTCAGCGTCACGCGCGGATTCTTCACGACGACGCAGTCCGTCGCGATCACCAGCGTGACGCCCGGCGCGACCATTCGCTACACGACAAACAAAAGCACGCCGACCGAAACGAACGGCAATATTTACACGGGTCCGCTCACGGTGTCCGCCACGACCGTGGTGCGCGCGTGCGCATTCAAAACGAACATGCTGACCTCCGCATCGGTCACGCAGACCTATCTTTTTCTCAACGACGTGCTGAACCAGGTTTACGCAACGAACACAGCGCCGTCGGGCTGGCCGGTGGATGGCGCGACCACGCTGAACGGGCAGGAGATGCGTTACGGCTTCAATTCCTCGGTGATGTCGAAATACACCACGCAGCAGCTCATTGACGGGCTGCGCCAGATCCCGACGATCTCCATCGTCACCGACCAGGCGAATCTCACCGGCAAAACCACCGGGATTTATTCGAACGCATTCGGCGAGGGCATTGACTGGGAGCGGCCCGCATCGGCTGAATACATCAAGGCGGACGGAACGCCGGGATTCCAGATCAACTGCGGGTTGCGGCTCCGTGGCGGCTACAGCCGCAACGCCGGTTACCCCAAGCACGGCTTCCGGCTTTTCTTCCGGTCGGCCTACGGGAAGGGCTCGCTTTCGTTTCCGCTACACACGTCGGGGACGACGGACTTCGAGAGCATTGATCTCCGCACCGAGGAGAATTACCACTACGCGAACGATTTCACCGGTTCACAAAACACCGCCGTGCACGAGGTGTTCTCCCGCGATCTGCAGGCCCTGGTGGGCAAGCCGACGACACACTCCAGCGCCGTGCAGTTGTATGTGAACGGCCAGTATTGGGGACTTTACCAGACCGAGGAGAGGCCGCAGCAGGACTATGGTGCGACCTATTTTGGAGGAACCAGCGACGACTACGATGCGGTGCAAACCGCCGGCGCCTCGAACAACTATTATTTCGAAATGTCGAACGGCACGGTGGATGCCTGGCAGCAGACGTGGACGCTCGCACGCACCTGCGCGAGCAACCCCTCGAACGAAAATTATTTCAAAATCCTCGGTTGCAATGAGGCCGGGGTTCGCGATCCGGCGCTGCCCGTTTACATAGATCCCGCGAGCCTCGCGGGCACGATGCTGCTCTATTACTACATCGGCGACGGAGATGCCGTGCTCTCCGCGTTTCTCGGTGGCGTCCGTGCGAATAATTGGAAGGGGCTGCGCAGGCGTGGGAACGATCAGGCGTGGGCTTTTTTCCTTCACGATTCGGAGCACACGGTCCAGAGGGGCTCGTGGAGGGATCAGCGGGTCGGCGCCTACATTTCGCAACTCTCGGATTCGAACCGCTCAAATTTCCTCTACTCGAATCCCGAGTGGATTTTCGAGGACCTTGCGGCGAATCCGGAATTCCGAATCAAGATCGCCGACGTCGCGCAAAAATATTTCCTGAACGCCGGCCCGCTTTCCGGTCCGCTCCCGCTGGTCGATTTCAACGCACGGGCTGCGGAGATTGACAAGGCCATCATTCCCGACATGGCGCGATGGGGGCAGACGTCTTCGGTGCAGACGTATTCCGGCTGGCAGGCCCAGCTCACCGGCATTCGAACGAATTTCATTCCCGGCCGCGCCGCATCCATCATCAACCAGCTCAAAGCGCGCGGTTTTTATCCCGGTGTTTCGCCGCCCACATTTTCGCAACGCGGTGGGCGTGTCGCTTCGGGCTATCAATTGACGCTCAGCGCGCCGGGGCAGACCGGCACGATCTACGTGACCACCGACGGCTCCGACCCGCGTGCGGTGGGCGGAGCGGCGGCTGGCCAGGCTTACATCGCGCCGATCCCGATTACCTCAGCGGTCCAGGTGCGGACGCGATTCCGGAGTTCCGTGGGCGAGTGGAGCGCGCTGGACGAGGCGGGATTTGCGATTGCGCCGCCTGCCGCGGCGGGCAGCCTCGTCGTCAGTAAATTTGATTACCATCCCGTGGACGCCACGACGGCAGAGACCGCCGCCGGTTATACCGGCACCGACTTCGAATACATCGAGTTGATGAACATCAGCGCGGACGCCGTGGATTTGCGCGACGTGCAGATCACGGGAGGCGTCACGTTTTCGTTTGCGAGTTCGACGTTTCGCACGCTTGCTCCCGGTGCGCGCGTGCTCGTTGTCGGAAATGTCGCGGGATTCGAATTGCGCCATGGCACGGGATTGCCGGTTGCCGGCGCCTACAGCGGAAACCTGAGCAATGGTGGGGAACTTGTCCGCGTTGCTGGCTCGGGCGGACAGATCGTGCAGTTCACATACGACGACGCCGCGCCATGGCCCGCGGAGGCCGATGGCAACGGCTACGCGCTCGTCTTGAAAAATCCGAACTCGAATCCCGACCCGAACGTCGCAGCGAACTGGCGCGCAACTCATCAGCCCGGCGGGCAGCCCGGCGCCGAGGATCCGTCGCGCGTCGTGGTCTGGCGCAACGCGAATTTCTCCGTGTCCGATCTCGCGGATGCCTCGAAGGAAACCGATGTCTGGGGCGATGGCGCCGATCCGGATCACGACGGTCTCCCGAACCTGATGGAATTTGCCCTCGGCGGTGATCCGAACGCCGGCGCCACTGCAGGGCGGCCGGTTGTGGATGCCGCCGCCGGCAAGTTGATGCTGACCTATGTGCGCTCGAAAGTCGCGCTCGAGGAAGTGGCGTTGAGCGCGGTGTGCGCCGACGATGCGGGAGGTCCGTGGGCAGGTGCGGGCGTGACCGAGGAAATTTTGTCCGACAACGGGACCACGCAAACGGTGCGCGCCAGCGTGGATGCGAGCGGAGCCAGGAAATTCCTGCGTCTGCGCGTGACGCGGTTGTAGCGAGCTAGTATTTCGCGACGGACGGATCAATGCGATCGGCCCACGCGGCTATGCCGCCCTCGACATTCCAGACCTTGCCGAAGCCGGCGGCCTGCAGCTCGCGGAGCGCGTTGGCGCTGCGGTAGCCGCTCTTGCAGTGGATGACGATTTCGTCCGCGGTGTCCAATTCGCTCAATCGCGAGTGGAGTTCGCCGAGCGGAATCAACTTCGAGCCGGGAATGCGCGCGATGTCGTATTCGTATTGTTCGCGCACATCGAGGAGGACGAATTTTTCCTTCGCGTCCTGTTTCGCCTTGAGCTGCTCCACCGAAATTTCCGGCACGGGCAATTCCGCGGCCTCGGCTGCGGCGGCCTGCGGGATGCCGCAGAACGTGTCGTAGTCAATGAGCTCGGTGATCGTGGGGTTCGCGGAGCACACCGGGCACTTCGGATCCTTGCGCACCTTGAACTCGCGGAACTTCATTTTCAGCGCGTCGAAGTGCAACAGGCGGCCGATCAATGGCTCGCCGATTCCGACGATCAATTTCACGGCCTCGATGGCCTGGATGACGCCGATGATTCCCGGCAGCACGCCCAGCACGCCGCCCTCGGCGCAGCTTGGAACCATGCCCGGCGGCGGCGGCTCGGGGTAGAGGCAACGGTAGCACGGGCCGCCAAGGTGCGGCGCGAAGACCGTGACCTGGCCGTCGAAGCGGAAGATCGAGCCGTAGATATTCGGCTTTTTGAGGAAGACGCAAATGTCGTTCGAGAGATAGCGCGTGGGGAAATTGTCGGTGCCATCAATCACGATGTCGTAACCCTCGACGATCTCGCGCGCGTTTTCGGCGAGGAAGAATGTGTCGTGGAGGATGACCTGCACGTTCGGGTTCACGTCCTTGATGCGGTCGCGGGCGCTGAGGATTTTTTTGCGTCCGACGTCCTTCGTGCCGTGGAGGATCTGGCGCTGGAGATTCGAGTAATCCACGGTGTCGCAATCCACGAGGCCGAGCGTGCCGACGCCGGCGGCGGCGAGATAGAGCGCGATGGGCGAGCCGAGGCCGCCGGTGCCGATGCAGAGGACTTTCGCGGCCTTGAGCTTGCGCTGACCGTCGAGCGTGACCTCGGGCATGATGAGGTGGCGCGAGTAACGCGCGATCTCGTCGTTGCTGAATTCGATTCCCTCCGTGCGGGAAGGCTCAAGGATGCTCTGAATGCTCATGTTTCGGGCCGACGACCTTAGGCGCGGAGGCGAGGGGATGCAAGTGGCGGGGCGGGATTATGACGCAGTCACGAACGCGGTGGTTTCATGGGAAGGTTTCCTTGCGGAATCGGTGGGGCTTGGACGGATGCGTTGGAGAGGCGAATTTTCCGGCATTTTTTTAACAGCGCGTAGCGAAGATGCTGCCGGAAAGTTCGTTCTCGAAACATTTTCTTGTGCTCCGAAGTGAGGGTGCTAAATGTCGGTTTTCAGCCCGAGGACCGTCTATGAAAACGTTCACATTTAGGAAGTTTTTTGGGAAGCGGTTCGTTCGATGGTGCTGCGCGCTGGCTGCGTTGGGAATGCTGGTGCCGCAAGTTCATGCGGCGACGATTTCCGCGGCGGGCAACGGCCTCTGGAGCAATCCGGCGATATGGTCCCCGGCGACCGTGCCCGGCAGCGGTGACACGGCGGTGATCAACGACAACCGGACGGTGGATGTGAATGGCAGCTACACGGTGGACGGCCTGCAATTGACCGCGGGAGGTCTGGGCACCGGCACGACATCGGGAAGTGGCAGTCTGGACGTGCTCGGGGATTTCACGATGGAGACGGACGGCTGGATCGGCAACGCCGGCGGCATTTCGCTGCGTGGGAATTCCACGCTCGGCAGTCCCATCGTGGCGGGGTCTGTTTATTTTTATCACAATCCCACGGTGCAGCCCGTGGACAACTACGGCGCGGTGAACCTCTACACCGCGGCAGGCGCGCAGCAGTTCGGCATCAGCGAGGGCTCGAACACGGTGCATTGGACGAACCACACCGGCTCGTCCTTCACGCTCAACGGCACCGCGAGCATTGGCTCCAGCTCGGTCTCGCAATTTGACAACAACGCGGGCGCGACCTTCACGAAGACCGGCGCGGGCACGAGCACGGTGAACTGGAGTTTCATCAACAGCGGCACGCTCAACGTCACCGACGGCAAGCTGCTCTTCAACGCGCCGAATTCGGGAGGTCCGTCGGGCGCGGTGCAATATTCCGGCTCGGGCAACATCAACGTCAGCCCCGGCGCGACGCTCGCATTCAACGCCGTGAACTTCGCATCGGGCACATCGCTCAGCAGCCGGGTGACGCTGGAAGGCACGAACTTCCTCGAGGGTTCACTCAACGCGACGAACGGCACGCTCGCCGGGACGATCACCGGAACGAACATGACGTTGAGCGGCGAGTGGACGCTCAACGCCGGCGCCGCGCACGTGAACGCCACCGGCACCGCGACGCTGCAGGGCCACGTCACCGCCGGGTCGTCAACGGATTCCGGCTCCGTTTCGTTTTACCACAATCCTGGCACGATGACGGTGAACAACGACGCCGACGTGGATGTGCTCACGACGACCGGCCAGCACAACGGCATCACCGAAGGCTCGAATCCGCTGAACTGGAACAACCGCACCGGCGCCATCGTCACGCTGCACAATGGCGCGACGCTCGGCAGCAACTCCGTCTCGCTCTTCGACAACCAGGCCGGCGCGACGCTCACGAAGGTGGACAACGACACGAGCACGATCACGTGGAGCTTCAAGAACAACGGCGCGTTGAACGTGCAGGGCGGCAAGCTGCTGTTCCAGCAGATGACGTGGAAGGTCGGCACGGGCACGATCGCGGTGAGCCCGGGCGCGGAGCTGGAATTCAGCTCGGTGACATTCGAGGACGGCGCGTCGGTGGATGCGCCCGTCACCCTCACCGGCGCTTCCACGCTCGGCGGCGCGCTCACGCTGTCGAATGCGACGCTTGCCGGTTTGATGACCGGCGCGAATTTCACGCTCAGCGGAAACGTGACGCTCGCCGCGGGCAGTTCGCATCTCGACACGCCGGGCACGGCGACGCTGAACGGCAACATCATCGCGGGCTCGACCACAGACTCCGGCAACGTGTCGTTTTATCACAACCCCACGGCGATGACCGTGGCGAACAACGCGGCCATTGATGTCCACTCGACGGCAGGCCAGCACAGCGGCATCACCGAAGGCTCGAACACGCTGAACTGGAACAACCAGACTGGATCGTCCGTCACGTTGCACGACGGCTCCTCGCTCGGCAGCAGCGCAGTGTCGCTCTTTCACAACCAGGCCGGCGCGACGCTCACGAAGGTGGACAGCGACACGAGCACGATCACGTGGAGCGTGCGCAACGACGGCGCGATCAATGTGCAGGCCGGCAAGCTCAAGTTCAGCCAGGCGACGTGGCAGGTCGGGACGGGCAGCATCGCGGTGAGCCCTGGTGCGGAATTGGAATTCAACACGATGACATTTGCGGACAATTCCTCGGTGGACGCGCCGATCACGATTACCGGCCCGACGACCATCAGCGGCTCGGCGACGTTCACGAATGCCACGGTCGTGGACACGATCATCGGCGGAAACTTCAGCCTCCATGGGAACCTGACGCTGAATCCGGGTTCGGGAATTTCCACCGCGGGCGCCGTGGATTTGCACGGCACCGTCACCGCCGGCTCCTCGACCGTGTCGGGTTCCGTGTTCCTTTATCACAACCCCGACGTGATGACGGTGAACAACCATGCCGCCGTGGACGTGCTCACCGTGCCGGGCCAGCACAACGGCCTCACCGAGGGCTCGAACACGCTCATCTGGAATAATCTCAGCGGCGCATCGGTCACGCTGCACGACGGTGCGACGCTCGGCAGCAGCGCGCTGTCGCAATTCCACAATTTCACCGGCGCCACGCTCACGAAATCCGGTGCCGGCAAGAGCACGATCACATGGAGTGTGACGAACGACGGCGCGCTGGGCGTGCAGGCCGGCGAATTGCTGTTCGATCAGGTTTCATACGCCGGCACGGGCGGCATCACGTTGGGCCCCGGCGCAGACCTCTCCTTCAACGCGGTGGACTTCGCGGCTAATTCCTCCATCGGCGTCGCAGCGACGCTCACCGGCTTCACCATGCTGCACGACGGCGTCACGTTCGGCGGGGCGGTCATTGGGAATGGCGCCACGCTCGCGGGCGCGGGACACGTGACGTTCGCCTCGCTCGACCTCACAGGCGGCCAGCTCGTCGCCGATGGCGGCATGCTGAACGTCAGCGGCGCTGTCACCGGCAACGGACTGGTGATCGGAAACGTGAACCTTCTCGACGGCCTCACGCCTACGGGCCAGGCCGTGATTGACCAGCCGGTGAATGTGGACGGAGACATTGCGACGTTTTTTTCCGTGGGCCAGGCGATCATTCAAAGCGATGCGGATCTCGGCGTCGGCGGGCAGCTCCACTCGGACAGCGGGTTTCAATTCTCGCAGACCGCGGAGTTGAGCGGCTCGGGCTCTCTCGACGGCGATGTTGAGAGCACCGGCACGATCTCCCCCGGCAACTCGCCGGGCAAGATCACGTTCCACGACGACCTCCTGCTTGGACCGACTTCGGAATTCGTCTTTCAGCTCGGCGGCACCACGCCCGTCACGCAATACGACGTGGTGGATGTGGACGGCCTGCTCACTGCCGCGGGCAAGCTCACGGTGAATTTGATCAACGGATTTTCGCCGGCCGTCGGCGACGCATTCGACATTCTCGACTGGAATTCGCTCGCCGGGACATTCGCTGTCGTGGAACTGCCGGCAGGAGTGGACTGGAACACGGACCAGCTTTACACGACGGGCACGATCGTCGCGGTGCCCGAGCCGGCGACATGGATGCTGGCGGGGATTGCGGGCGCGGTGGTGTTGCTTTTGCGTCGTCGGAGAATTTGACGAGCGGGCGTGAAGCCGGATGCGTGGCTGTTGTGGGATCTCGCGGATCTTTACGAACGCGATGGAAATGCCGGGGTCGCGCAGTGGGTGTGCGAGGTCGCGGTGGCGTTTGGGCTTGGCGGCGAGTCCGCGGATTTTGCAGGCAAGCTCACGGCGTATCGCGGCGGGGCGAACTGCAGGAAACCCTAGCTGCGGAGCCGGCGCAGGCGCATTGCCGCGAATCCTCCCGCGAGGACGAGCAGCGCCACGGTCGAGGGTTCAGGGATGGCGACGAAGCTGAGCGTGCCGCTGGCGTAGTCGAAATTCGCGGCGAGGTCGGGGGCGGAGAATCCGATGGCCGTGAAGGTGCCGGATTGGGCAGAGAAGTCCTTGAAGATTTGGAAGGTGTCGCCGGCCTGCGGAGTGAAGCCGTTGAACGTGAGGCTCAACGTGCCGCCGTAAGCGAGCGTGGAGCCGATGGAAATGCGGTCGAAGAAGGCGGCGGCGAGGCCGTTGATTTCGATGGCGGTGGTGCTGCCGGTGTTGAGCGTGAGGTCGCCGGTGAATGTGAGCAGTCCGACGGCGCTGAAGCCTGGGGCGAGGGTGCCATTGATGGTCGCGAGGCCGGCGATGGTGCCGTTGCCGCCGAGGATGCCGGCGGGGGCGACGGTGACGGCGCCCGCGTTGGAGTTGTTGATGAAGAGCGTGCCGGCGGTGACGGTGGTGGGGCCGGTGTAGGTATTTATGCCGTCGAGGATGAGCGCGGAGGTGGCACTGTTCTGGATGACGCCGGTGACATTCGTGCCGATGACGCTGTGGATGACCGTCTCGAGGGGGCTGGAACCGTTATTGGTGACGGTGCCGGTGTTGTTGATCGCGCCGGTCTCGACGATGACGCGCGCGGTGTTGACGCCTTGGAGAATCACGTTGCCCGTGCCGGTGATGCCGCCGGTGACCTTCACGTATGCGGGGTCGTCGCTGCCGGCGAGGATGGTGAGGTTGTTGTTGAGTGTGATGGGGCCGGAGAAGATGGCCTTCGAGTTCGAGCCATAGTTGGTGAGAACTCCGCCGCCGATGCCGATGGTGATGGAATTCGCGATGGTGATCTCGTCAACGATCGGTCCGACGGGGTCGCCGACCTCGAGCTTGCTGCCGGTGAACAGCGTGATCGGGCCGGTGCCGAGCGAGGCGTTGTTGTTGGCGATCACGCTGCCGCTGGCGATGGTGGTGCCGCCCTGGTAGGTATTCGCGTTGGGCAGGAGGAGCGAGCCGGGGCCGCTCTTCGTGAGGCCGCCGGTGCCGCTCAACTCGCCGGTGAGCGTGGCGTTGAAGCCGTTCGTGTTCATGAACGAGGAGCCGGTGAGCGTCATGGGCAGGCTCGTGGTGAGGCTGTTGTTCACGACGCGGATGGTGCCGCCGGACCAATTGAAGTTCGCGATGCCGGTGACGGATTTCTGGATGCCGTCCGTGCCGCCGACGCTGATGGTTCCGCCGGTGATGAGGTTCACGGTGCCGGTGGCGTTGTCCGCGCCGACCATGAGTTTTACGCCGTCGCTCAAGATGACGGAGCTGCTGCCGCCGCCGCCGCCGACCGTGAGCGTGCCGGTGCCACCACCACCGCCGAGGTTGTCGCCGACGGTCAGGGATTGTTGTGCAGTGAGGAACGTCGCAGGACCCGTGCTGGAGACGGTGAGCGTGCCGGTGTTGCCGCCTTCGCCGATATGAATATTGTTGGTCGCCATGTTGGCGCCGTCGGCGAACGCAAGCGTGCCACCGTTGACGAGGGCTCCGCCACCGAAGCCGCCACTGCCGGTGAGGGTGAGTGTGCCGGTGCCGATCTTGCTCAGTCCGATGTAGGCGTCGCCGTTTTGAATTTTTCCGGCATAGGTCGTGTCGGTATTGAGCGCGCCGACCTCGAGCGTCTTGATGCCCGAACCGCCGAACGACATGATGTTCGTGTTTGAATTGGAGCCGGTGAGTGCGCCGAGCTTGATCGTGTGGTCGCCATCGCCTGTTTCGACATAGGCGAATTCGCCGCTGAGATCCCAGTTTGCGGCAGCGCTGCCGGCATTCACGCTGCTCCACATCATGCCGCGCGTGCCCGAGGGCAGTGTGAAGGTGCCGGTGAATCCGCTGTCGTCCCCCGCGAGGCGGGCGGTGGCGGCATTGCCCTCGACGAGGATTGATCCCGGACCGCTCACGCCCTGGAGGAGCTTCACGTCGGTGGCGATGTTGAGCTTGAGGGTGGCGCCGAGGTTGACGGTGACGGGGCTGTTGAAGACGGAGTTATTGGTGATGCCGAGCGTGCCGGTGGTGATGGTGGTGGCGCCGGTGTAGTTTGTCGCGGAACTCGAGAGCATTACCTGGCCGGCTCCGGTTTTGATCACGCCGCCGGTGCCGGTGAGCGCGCCGCTTTGCTGGGCGCTGTCGGTAACGAGGAGGATGTTGAGCGTGGTGGGGTCGTTTGGCGGACTCGTGCTGTAGGCGGTCGAGTTGGTCTCGCCGTCGGCGTAATTGATGAGCGCCTGGCCGCGTGCGGGGGCGATCACCGAGATGCAGGCGACAATGAAAAGCAAGTGCAGGAGCGTTTTCATGCAGCGGGTATAATGAACGCGGGAACTTTACGGAAGATGAAAACCGCGTGGTGAAGATTTCCACGGGAGCCGGTCGAGGGCTCGGGCATTTGAAAGTCAAGTCTCGTATAGTTGCCAAAACACAATATTTCACGGAGAAGTGGGAACTCCGGGGGATGGCGACCGCGCGACCTACTTATTGTGCGGGGAGGGCATGCCGCGCATTTTTCGGAAGGCGCGTCTGCCCAATGTGAGCGAGACGAGAATTCCCGCGACGAACAGCGCGGTGGCCGGTGGCTCGGGGACGGCGGTGAAGGTGAGGCTGGTGATGTCCGGCTGGGAACTGCTCACCACGCCGTGGGTCGGCAGCAGCGACACGCTCGAGCCCTGGAAATTTCCGATGCCGATCGCGGGATTCGTGGGCAGGGCGTCGCTCGAGAGGGACGAGTGCGATCCGTCGTTGAAGTCGGCGTGGAAGGTCACGGGTTCTCCCGCGAGGGTCGGAAAGACGGCGGAGTTGAGGATGTTGATATCAATGGCATGCACGGCGCCGAGGAAGGTGATTTCAATCGAGCTGAACGTGCCGAAGTCCGCCGGATCGTCAATCGTCACATCGTAAGAGCCCGCGTGGTAGTGGAAGAATGTGAGCGCCGGGATCGCGCCGGTGTTCGTGAATCTTCCGACCGTGGGATCGGCCGAGCCGCCTGATTCGAAATCGAGGTCGGGCGCGGCGGTATTGTAGATGAGCTCGAACGTCCATGGCGTGCCGATGGGGAGCGTCGTGTCCGCGCTGCTGTTGAAGCTGATTGTCCCGGAGGCCGACATGGAAATGAGGGCCGCGCGGGCGGGCATTGCGGCGAGGGCCAGGGCGGCGAGCAAAAGGAGAGCGATTATTTTGGCGGGAGCGGACATGGCGGAATCGGGCTGCGGTGGAATTCAAATGGCGGATAACGAGGGCCGGCGTGCGTTGAATTGCCGCGTTAAACGATTCCGATT
>JBOHXO010000675.1:0-2698 GCA_050737475.1 Chthoniobacterales bacterium | reverse complement strand
GTGCAAAACCGCGGACTTTATCCGGGCTTCGCCGAGGCCGGCACGCGCCTTCCCGACCAGCCGCGAATTCGCACCGGACTCGATCATCTTTCGGAACTCGGCGTGACGCATGTGCAGCTCATGCCGGTGCTCGATTTTGAAAACGACGAGGTCCTCCGACCGTATAACTGGGGATACATCTCGACCGGATTTTTTTCGCCCGAGGGCAGCTATGCCACGAACCCGATGGACGATTCCCGCGTGCGCGAACTCAAGGCCCTCATCAATGCGCTGCATGCGCGCGGCATCGGCGTGATTCTCGACGTGGTTTACAATCACACCGCGGAAAGCGCGTCGCTCCTGTTCATCTCGAATGACTATTATTTCCGCCACCTCCCCGACGGATCGCTCGCCAACGGCTCGGCGTGCGGCAACGAAATCCGTAGCGAGGCGCCGATGACGCGCAAGCTCATCATTGATTCGCTCAAGTTCTGGGTCACGGAATATGGCGTGGACGGATTCCGCTTCGACCTCATGGCGTTGATTGACCAGGACACAATGCTCGAGGCGGACCGCGAGTTGCGCGCGATTCGACCCGACATCGTGCTCTACGGCGAGCCGTGGAAGGCAGGGCCGACGCCGCTTGCGAAGATGTCGGACAAGGACGGCCTGCGCGACATTTCGCCGGTGGGTGCGTTCGACGATGATTTTCGAAACGCGTTGAAGGGCTTTCCCGATGGCAACGAGCCGGGGTGGATTCAAAACGGCTCGAACCGCGAGGCCTTGAAAAAAGCGATGCAACTTCCCGATTGGTTCGGATCGCCGGAGCAGTCCATCAATTACATGACGTGCCACGACAATCTCGTGCTCTGGGACAAACTCCAGGCCTCGATGCCGGGCGCGAGCGGACCGTTGCTCAAGGAGACGATGAAACTCGGCTACCTCGCGCTTCTCACTTCGCAGGGGGTGCCTTTCATTCATGGCGGCGAGGAATTCGCACGATCGAAGGGCGGCGACTTCAATTCCTATGTCTCATCCGATTCCGTCAACGCGCTGGACTGGAGCCTCAAGCTCAAAAATTTCGGTCTCTTCAATTATGTGAGAGCCGCGATCGCCATGCGCAAGGCGCATCCGGTTTTCCGCCTGCGGACACGCAGCGAAATGTTGTGGCGGCTGAAATTCGAGGACACGCCGGGCGACCGCACCATCATGTTCACGCTCGATTCCTCCGGCATTCCAAATGAGTCGTGGAAAAAGGTGTGCGTCGTGTTGAACAGCGCGGACACCGAAAATGCCAGCGTCACCCTGCCGGAAGGCAAATGGCAGGTCGCGCTGGACGAGCATGGAGTGGCGGGACCTCTGGTCTCCGGCAACGTGAACGTCCGCTGGAAATCCGGACTGGTGCTTTACCAAAACTAAGGCATTTCAAAACGGAATTAGGATTATCCGCAGATTTCGCAGATTTACACAGAAAGGAACTCCTGTGGTCTGTAAAAAATCTGCGTTAATCTGCGCAATCTGTGGATTTATTTCACAGTTTCTTAGCTTTTTCCGGATTTTTTCGGTGCCTTTTGTGCGGAGGATTTTTGGGAGCGCACCGTGGGGCCGGTCACCCATGTGCCGCTGATGAACATGCATTTTTGAAAAGGCGGCACGCCGAATTCATTGCGGTGCAACTGCCCGACCACCATGTCCACCGCCGCGCGTCCGATATGCAGATTGTTCTGCTGAACGCCGGCCCAATCCTTGAAATCCGTGGTCTTGTCGAGATGCACGATCCCCACGTCGCCCGGAATGTCCAGGCCCATGGCTTTCGTCCACTTCATCACCTCGGGATGAAGCGTGAGGATGACGTCGGGCTGGTGACGCTCCATCCAAAGCCGGAAAGCCTTTTCCGCGTCGGGCTTGAAAGGAAACAGCGGGATCCGGTCCTTTTGCGGCAGCCTGCCCTGCTCGACGGCAAAGCCGCCGGAAAAACGGTTTTCCACGAGGCTGTCCACGTCGGCACTGACGCAAAATCCGGGCCGTTGATAGCCGAGCTTCAACAACTCCCGCACCGCCTGCGCCGCCGTGGAAAACTGGTCGTTCGCGACGAAGGCCAGCGACGGCTCGATCGGGCGGATGCCAAGAACGATCGAAGCGGAGCGTTCCCAAATCGGGGCGAGCTCGGGCGGAAGGACGTTGTTCGAAAACGGGCCGACGATCAGCAATCCCCGCACGTCGCGCGTGTCCAGAATCTGCACCAGCCGCGCGGGCGTCATTTTCGTTTCGCACAAAATAAATTCGTCGAAGCCGTAGCCCAGCAGCGAGGCGCGCTCACGGCAGCCTTCAATCCAGCCCTGGAAGGTCGGCACCTGCTTGAGGATGGCGGCTTCCTTGCTGACGCAGATCAAGCCCAGCGTGCTTTGATAGGTGGACGTCCGGCTCAGCCGCATCTGCGCGGTGAGGTGGGACACCAGCGCGTTCGTCTTGTAGCCGGCGTCCGCGGCTATTTTCTGGATGCGCTCCCGCTCGGAGGCACGAATCCGCGGATGATTCCTAAGAGCCAGAGAAACCGTTGCGTTCGAAACACCTGCCAGTTTGGCGAGAGTGCGAATGGTGGGGCGGTCATTCAACGCCCCCAGCGTATCTGATGCCCGAACCCATATTCAACAAAAGTTAACTGTTAACTATCTGAGTTCAACCCCACCACGCAGCCCCACCACACGGAGTCCTACAC
>JBOHXO010000674.1:0-2843 GCA_050737475.1 Chthoniobacterales bacterium | reverse complement strand
CTCGAAGACGGCATGGGCGTGGAATTGAAATGACAAATCCCACCGTCGCCGCCTGGGCCTTCGGCCATCGCCGTTCGCTGATTTTTTTGATCGGCCTGCTCGCCGTTGCGGGCGCGGCGAGTTCGTGGCTGCTGCCGGTGAGTCTTTTTCCAGACGTCAGTTTTCCGCGCGTGCGCGTGACGCTCGATGCGGGCGACCGGCCGGCCGAGCGGATGCTCGCCGAGGTCACGATTCCGGTCGAGGAGGCGGTGCGCTCCATTCCCGCCGTGCGCGGTGTGCGCTCCACGACCAGTCGCGGCTCTGCGGAAATCTCGGTGAATTTTGATTGGGGCCACGACATGATCGCCGCGACGCTGCAGGTGCAGGCGGCGATCAGCGGGCTGCTCTCCGCGCTGCCGCAGGACACGAGCTTCACCGTCGAGCGCATGGACCCGACGGTATTTCCCGTCATCGCATACAGCCTCACCTCGGCGAATCACACGCCCGCACAACTTCGCGATCTCGCGCTCTACACGCTGCGTCCCGCGCTCACGACGGTTCCGGGAGTCGCGAAGGTCGGCGTGGATGGCGGCGCGACGGAGGAGTATCAAGTGGTCGTTGATCCTGCGAAATTGCAGTCGCTGGGGCTGACGGTGGCCGATGTCGCGACCGCGCTCTCCGCGGGCAACGTGCAGGCCGCCGTCGGAAAACTCACCGAGGATCATCGGCTGTATCTCGTGATCTCCGACACGCGGTTGAAATCGCTGGACGAGATTTCCAAAACGGTCATCCGCTCCACGCCGGGCGGAGTGGTCGTGTTGCAGGACGTGGCCCGCGTCGAGAACGGCATCGAGCCGCAATGGATCCGCGTCACCGCCGACGGACGCGACGCCGTGCTGCTCCAGATTTATCAACAGCCGGGCGGAAACACTGTGCAGATTTCCAAGCTCGTGAACGACCAGCTCGAGGCATTGCGCGCGCATCTTCCGCCGGGTGTGAAGCTCTCGAATTGGTATGACCAGAGCGAACTCATCACGTCGTCCGCGGCCAGTGCGATCGAGGCGGTGTTGATCGGCGTGGTGCTCGCATCGCTCACGCTCCTTGTGTTTTTGCGGGACTGGAAGGTGACCGTTGTCGCGGCGATCACGGTGCCCGCGGTTTTGTGCGCGACGTTGCTCCTGCTCTTCGTGCTGAACATGAGCCTGAACATCATGACGCTTGGCGGCATGGCGGCGGCAGTCGGGCTCATCATTGACGACGCGATCGTGATGATCGAACACATCGTCCGGCGCGTGCGCGCGGCAGGAGAGGCGCATTTCACCGCGACGGTGAAAGGAGCCGTCGTGGAGTTTACGAGGCCGCTGCTCGGCTCGTCCGCGGCGACGATCATCATCTTTGCGCCGCTCGCCTTTCTCAGCGGCGTGACCGGCGCGTTTTTCAAAGCCCTGTCCCTCACGATGGCGGCCAGCCTCATTCTCTCGTTCTTCGTGGCGTGGTTGATCGTCCCGCTCCTCAGCGAACACATCCTGCGTGGAAACAAGCATGTCTCCGAGGACAGCGACCCGCTGACCCGTCGCGGAGGCCGTGTTTATCAAAGTCTGATGAAGCGGCTGCTTTTGCGTCCGTGGCTTTGCCTCGTCTTTGCGGGTGTGATGGTCTTTGGCGGATGGTTCGGGCTGCAGAATGGCGCGTCGGGATTCATGCCGATCATGGATGAGGGCGGATTCATCCTGGATTACATCTCGGCGCCCGGCACATCGCTCGAGGAGACGGATCGAATTCTTCGCAAGATCGAAGCGATTCTCGAGGAGACGCCGGAGGTGCAGACGTATTCGCGTCGCACGGGCATCCAGCTCGGCGGCGGCATCACCGAAGCGAACACGGGCGACTTTTTTGTCCGCTTGAAACCCCAGCCGCGGCGCAGCATCGAGGACGTCACCGACGAGGTTCGCAGCAAGGTCGAGGAGACCGTTCCCGGTGTGGAAATCGAGGTCCTGCAGCTCATGGAGGACCTTATCGGCGATCTCACGAGCGTTCCGCAGCCCATCGAAATCAAGCTCTTCGGCAACGACGAATCGGAACTTCAAAAGGTCGCGGCCAAAGTCGCGGAAACTGCCGGCGCTGTTCCGGGCGTCGTCGAGGTGAACAACGGAATCACTCCCGCAGGCGATGCCGTGACGGTGACCGTGGATCGGGTGAAAGCCGCGCTCGAAGGCGTGGATCCCGATTCCATCACGAAGAGCGTCGAGGATTTGTTGAGCGGGAAGGTGACTACGACGATTCAACGCGGGCCGAAACTCGTCGGCGTGCGCGTGTGGGTCCCCGCGCGCAGTCGCGAAACAAAATCCGACCTCGAGCGTTTCCAAATCCAGGCGCCGGATGGACATTTGTTTCCGCTTGGCCGCATCGCGACCATTGCAATCGAGTCCGGCCAGCCGGAAATCACCCGCGAGGATCTGGCGCGCATGGTGCCCGTCACCGGGCGAATCGTTGGTCGCGACCTTGGTTCGACGATCGCCGATCTACGGCACGCGCTCGACGCGCCCGGCCTCCTTCCGCACGGGGTTACCTACACGCTTGGCGGCCTCTACGAGCAGCAGCAGATTGCCTTTCGCGGTCTCACCGTCGTGCTCATCGTCGCTGCGGCGCTGGTCTTTCTTCTTCTGCTCCACCTTTACGAAAGCCTGCGTGTCGCCGGCGCCATGCTCATCGTCGCGCTGCTTGCCGTGGCCGGCGTCTATTTCGGTCTCTGGCTCACGGGCACGGAATTCAACATCACTTCACGCATGGGCATGACGATGATCATTGGCATCGTCACCGAGGTTTCCATTTTCTACTTCTCGGAATTCCGCACGCTGCCACCG
>JBOHXO010000673.1:0-3093 GCA_050737475.1 Chthoniobacterales bacterium | reverse complement strand
GTGCAGCCCATCGCGCGGGCGCGGGCGAAGTCCTCCTCGTAGCGCGTCCAGAAATCCGCGGCGTGGCCCGTGGCCTGCACGCGCAGGGTTTTCTCCGCCTGCGACCAATTGTTCTGCGGCTGGCCGTCGCCGTTGAATCCTCCCTCGCTCTGGTAGCCCGAGGTTGATACGCCCCAAAGAAATTTCATTGCCGCGGGAATCGTAGCAGACGAGGCAACCGTGCAGGGCCGCCGCGCGACAAAGACAACGCAACCGCCTCCGAAGCGCGACCCCGCCTAGTCGCGGCTCAGCACCTTGCCGGTTTCGTCGTAGCGAATTTCCGCACCGCCGACCGTCGCCTCGTAGCAAACTTTTCCGGCCTCGGTGACCTTCTCGATCTTCCCGATTTTTTTGTCGCCGGCTTCCTTCGTGATTGCGGCGCGCGCGCCCGCGGGCACTTCCTCGAGTTTCAACTGCTCCTCGAGCGCGATCACGCGTCCGGTCGCCGCGACGGTGAGCTGATGGCGGTGTTCGTCGCTGAACCACACGGCCTCGAAAGCGGGTGTGCCATTGTCGTCGTTCGAGGTGACCTCCTTGAGCTTGGCGTCGCCCGCGGCGGCCGTGAAAGCCTTCGCCACTGCGGCGGGAAGACGATCGAACGGCACCGCCTTGTCGTCCTCATCGGCAAAGGCGGCATGTTGCACAACGAGCGCGGCGATGACGGGGAGAATTCCGGGGAGTTTCATAAATGATGGGATACGGATTGTTGGTGTTTTTTGCGAGGAATTGAAACGCACTCTCGCACGCCGGAGATGATGGGAGGATGACGCGCGGAAAAATCCCACCGCGCGCGCGGCACTTTACAGCACCCCTGTGGCTTCCTAACGTGCCGCGTGGCCAGCAAACAACGGCGCCGCAAGCCGTCCCCGAATCGCTCCCGCCGGATCGAAATCCTCGTCGTCGCCGCATTCTGCGCGATGTTCGCGTTCCTCTCCGCACGCCAGGCCGCCGTGAGCTCCGCGACGTTCGACGAAACCTCGCACCTGCCCTCGGGCTACAGCTACCTGACATGGCGCGACTACCGCATGAACCCCGAGCATCCGCCGTTCGCGAAAATGTTCGCCGCGCTGCCGCTGCTGCTGTGGTTCGAGCCCTGGCCGCACAAGGAGGATCTTGCCGGCTGGTCCGACGATTCCCTGCCCTCCAACCGCTGGCTGCACCGCACATGGAACGCCGCCGTCGCCGATCCGAACGAGGCGGAATGGGTGTTCGGCCAGCAAATGCTCTACGGCGTGCGCGACGAAGCCCTGCGCTCGCACGGCGTGGAGAGCCCGCTGCAGATTCCCGCGGGCGCGCGGCTGCAACCCGGCGATTTTCTCAACGACGCGGACGAATTGCTGTTCAGCGCGCGCATGATGATCCTCGTGCTCGGCGTGGCGCTCGCGGTGCTCGTCTATTTGTGGACGCGCGAACTTTTCGGCGTCGCCGGCGGCATGCTCGCGCTGGCGCTCTTCTGCCTCGATCCGAATTTCATCGCGCACAGCAGCCTCGTCACGACGGATGTCGCGGTGTCGTTGTTCATGTTCGGCGCGGTGTATTTTTTGTGGCGCGCGTGCCGGCGATTGAATGCGGGAAACGTGATTCTCAGCGCGTCGTTTTTCGCGCTCGCGTTCGTCACGAAATTTTCCGCGGTGCTGCTCGTGCCGATCTTCGTGCTCATCGGCCTCGGACGGATTTTCCCGCACGAGGAATGGCCATCCGCGCTGGGCCTTTCCACGCGATGGAGAAGAGCGCTCGCATTTGCCGCACTGCTCGCGGTGTGCGCGGTGGCGGCGTTTATCGCGATCTGGACGATCTATGCCTTCCGTTATTCCGCAATGACCGATCCGCAGCGCGCGGCCGGCGCAGCGCGACAATACCTGCCCGCGAATTATTCCTTCGATCACGAACCCGGCACGCTCCCGATCGGGAATGTCGTGCGGCGCACCGCCGCCATCAAATCCCTGCTCGCAAAAAATCCGGAGACGCCGCGCGACGACGCCATCCTCGCCGCGATGTCCGCGGCAAAGCCGGACGCGCTCGGTCGCCTCGTGCTCTTCGCGCAAAGACACCGCCTGCTGCCCGAGGCGTGGCTGTATGGATTCGCGTATACCAAAATGACATCGCTGCAGCGCAGTTCGTTTTTGATGGGCGCGTATTCCGACCGCGGATTTCACACCTATTTTCTTTGGACGTTTTTGTTCAAGACGCCGCTGCCCACGCTGCTCGCGATCGCCGCCGCACTCGTCGTCGCCGCGCGCAGACGCATGCCATGGGCTTCGCGGGCCGCATTCCTCGCCGTGCCCGTCATTGTCTACGCGCTCGTGTCGCTCGGCGCGAATTTGAACATCGGCCACCGCCACCTGCTGCCGATGTATCCGTTTCTCTTCGTGCTATGCGGCGTGCTGGTGCTGCCGTGGCGCTCGGGGAAACTGGCGGCACGCTTGTGGTCGGCCGCCATTGCACTCGCTGTCATTGCGATCGCATCGTCGGTCGTGTTCGCGCCGCCATGGCTGCCGCAGATCGTTTATCCGCACTACCTCGCGTATTTCAACGAACTCGCCGGCGGTCCGGACAACGGACACCGCCAGCTCGTGGACTCGAACCTCGATTGGGGGCAGGACCTCAAGGGCCTCCGCGACTGGATGGACGAGCATCTCGAGATCGGCGAGAGCATCAATCTTTGCTACTTCGGCATGGCCGACCCGCGCTATTACGGCATTCCGCACGTCGCGATGCCCGGCGGCTATCTTTACGAGCCGCAGGAAAATTACATCAAGACGCCCGACAACGTCGTCGGCATCACGAACGCCGTGTCGCCCGGCTATCTCGCCATCAGCGCGACGAATCTCGAAGGCGTCTATTTCAGCGAACAGGCCCGCGACTTGTGGCGGGAAATTTTGAAGCACGCCACGCTCGTGGACAACGTCGGCCACTCGATCCTCATCTACAAAATCGAAGCCATCCCGACGAAGTGATGACCGCGCCGCGGATTGCGAATCCCTCCCATTATTCAGCGTTCGATGTTCGATGTTGGGCGTTCTTCCCGATATCCAGGGGAAGGACTTTGAACAG
>JBOHXO010000672.1:0-2082 GCA_050737475.1 Chthoniobacterales bacterium | reverse complement strand
CGGTTACTTCGAATGCTCGGCGAAGATTCCCAACAAAAATGGCGTTTCCCTCGCATGGTGGATGTCCTGCCTCGATGGATGGCCGCCGGAGATAGACATCTTCGAAATTCCCGGAGGCATCGGCCGCGATTCGTCCGGAAAAATGACGAACGATCACGTCACGGTCCATTACCTTGATCCCGCGAAACAATACAGCAACGGCACCAGGGGCGGCATCTACAAATCCCCCGTGGACCTGAGCGCCGACTATCACACCTTCGGGTTGCTTTGGCAGCCGGGATTGCTCGCGTGGTATGTGGACGGCGTGTGCATCCACGTCCAAAAATACGGCGTGCCGAACCGCGACATGTATGTGCAGCTGCAGTTCGCCGCGAAGGACAACGACGCCGGCTGGAATGGCAATGCTTCCGGCACGCCCATGCCGCAATACGCCTACATCCGCTGGGTGCGCATTTGGAAAATGATCGGCACACAGGGAACGGTCGCCGTCAAATCGCTGGCCAATTCAAAACTCGTCACCGCCGCGGATGCCGCCACGCCGCTCATCGCAAATTTCACCGGAACGGCCGGCGCCGCGCAGCTCTTCGATGCCTACGACGCCGGTGGCGGCGGACAAATCGCCCTCCTCGCCCACACGACCGCCCTCTTCGTAACCGCCGGAAACAATGGCGCAGACTCACTCCTCGCAAATGGCGCAAGCATCGCGGCCACGCAGACGTTCCAGGTGGAAAGTCTCAACTTCGACCGCGTCGCCTTCCAATCACCGGCAAACAGCCTCTACGTCCAGGCCGCGAACGCCGGCGCCACCGCGCTCAAGGCCGCAGCCGCCACCGCTTCCACATCCGCCACGAGCCTCGAGGGATTCATCTTTCAAAATCAACTCACGCCCGTCGTGGGCCAGGCCTACTCGAGCCCGGATATTGTGCGGATTTCGGTCACGGGAAAGAAAACGCTCAAAACAAAAAAGGGCGTGGTCACCGTGCGCGGAAAAGCCACTGCAGCAAGCGGCGGCATTTCGAAGGTGACCTATCAGCTCAACGGCAAGGGCGCAAAAAAGAAGGCGAAAGGCACCTTGTCGTGGAAGACGAAAATCAAGGTTCCGAAAAAAGGCGTCACCAAGTGGATGTTCACTTCCTATGACTTGAGCGGCATCCCTTCCGCACCGCTCACGATCAAGATCATCCGGCAGTAGCACGCACGAAGCGTGGCCCCGGTATCGCGACTTCCGCATCGCGAATGTTGTGTATTAGGATGCCGCGGCATCCCCCGTGCGGACAACCTTCACGCCCTCCTCCCTGCAATGTTCAAACATATCCTCCGAGGGGTCGCGCTGGCGGCCCTCGCCGTCCATTCCGTGAACGCCGCGTCGTATTACACCGCGCGCCTCGACGATCCAAAAGCAGTCTATTTGACCGCGAAGGAATTCGGCGTGCATGCGGACGGCACCGGCGACGACACCGCAGCCATCCAAAAGGCAATCAACAAGGTGGTGGAAAATACCACCCGCGGAATTGTTTTCGTGCCGGAGGGAAAATACCGCGTCAGCAAGACCATCGAAATCTGGCCGGGCATCCGCATCATCGGCTACGGCAAATCGCGACCAGTCTTCGTGCTTGGGGAAAAAACACCGGGCTTCCAGGGCGACCCCGCCTACGTGTTCCACTTCGCCGGAAATATTCCCGGCCATCGCGGCAACGGCGCAGGCTTTGTTTTCCAGCCTTCGGGCGCACCAATGCCGACGATTGATTTCAGTGAACCCGTGCGCGAGGCGAATCCCGGCACGTTCTATTCGGCGATGAGCAACGTGGACATCGTCATCGAAAAAGGAAATCCCGGCGCGGTCGCCGTGCGCTCGACGTATGCGCAGCATTGCTTTCTCGCCCACATGGATTTTCAAATCGGCGACGGATTCGCAGGCATTCACGACGGCGGGAATTTCATCGAGGACATTCGTTTCGCCGGCGGCAAATACGGCATCGTCACGAAAACCCCCTCGCCCGGCTGGCAATACTGCCTCGTGGACACAAGCTTCGAGGGTCAGCGCGAGGCCGCCATCCAGTCGCAATTCGCGGGCCTCACGCT
>JBOHXO010000671.1:0-7132 GCA_050737475.1 Chthoniobacterales bacterium | reverse complement strand
GGCTACATAAATGTGACTCCTGCTTTGGAGCGCGATTGGAAAATCTGGTGGAAAAAGAATGAGCCAATTGCGGAGGAGCGCATCCGTGAGATCAACCCGGGATATTCTCCGCCGACACAGACGGTTGTTCCGACAGGCAAGTCTCCGCCGATACCGGTTGTGATCGGAGAGGACGGGTCCACGCCCGCTGGCACGCCCAAGACGGTGCCAGTGCCAGGTGGTCCCCCGTCCGTCCCCGCAAAGTAAATACAACGCTGCGGCGGGGGAGCGTGAGTGGAGGCGCTGCCGCCAGATTTAATCGTCGTCCTTGGTGGTCGTTGTCGTGGTGGTGGTCTTTTTCGTGACCGCCGGCTGAAGGATCACGCGGCTGACGCGACGCACCGTGCCATCGCTCACGTATTCGACGCTCACGGGAGTGTCGTTGTGGATCGCCTCGTAAGTGACGGCGTTTCCATCCGCGTCCACGAACTGCGTTTCCTTGGTATACGTGTAGGTGACGGGCTCGGCATTTTCCGAGGAGAGCACGAGGGTGGAGGCCTTCGGCGACACGCTGACGACGGTGCCGCTGTAGTTCTGGGTGACGGTTGCGGTTTGGGCAAACGCGAAGCCGGAAGCGGCAAGCAGAGAAAGAATGGTGGTGTGAATTTTCATGGTCATTGTGGTTGCGGCATGGGTTCGCCATGCGCGACGGAGCCGGATGTCCTGTCGGGATTGTTCAGGCGAATGCCCGATGGGCTGGTGAGGGTTCTGAATGATTCAGAGTTCGATTTTCGGAATTCCCGAATGAACGGAAACATCGAACATTCAACAGCGAACGCCCAACGCTAAAGCAGCCTGCGGAGACGCTCTAATTCGACGGCTTCGGCGTGCGGCCGGGGCCCCAGATGAGCGACTGCGGGCGGGCGCGCAGGCCATCCACCAATGCGCGCGTCGAAATCGCGACGCCCTTGAGTTCCTTGAGCGCGACCTGCGCGTCGGCGAGCGAGGAGTTGATGTTGCCCTCGTTTTTCTTGAGGAGAGCCTCGGCGCGCGTCGCGAGTTGATCGAGCGAATCGGCGGCGGTGGAGAGTTGCTTGATCATGCGATTGATCGCGTCCTTGTTGGTGTCAATGAGGCTGCGGCCGTCGGCGATGAATTGATCCGCGTTCGTCACGAGGCCGTCGCCGTTGTCCACGAGGGTGTTCGCGTTTGTGATGAGGCCGTTGCCGCCGGCGATGAGCGCGTCGGCCTTCGCGACCGTGCCGTCGAGGTCGGTGAGAATTTTATCCACCTTCGGCAGGAGGCCGTCGATGCTTCCACTCGCGCCGCCAAAGATCTGCTTGAACTTTGCAAGCGCGCCGGCGAGGTCGCGCAGGATGGCGTCGAACGTGGCCGGCGGAATTGCGGCGATCAGCGCGCCATTCTGGAGGACCGGTGCCTTTGGATCTCCGCCCGAGAGGAGCAGGAATTTGTCGCTGAGCAGCGTGTCGGAGGCGACGCTGGCGGTGAGGCCTTCGTTGAGCGGCGGCACGTTGTTGTTGAGCGCGATGGTGATCTCGATGGCGTTTGCGGGATTGGTGGAGGCGCTGCGTTCGTCGGGCGCGAGCATGCGCACGGCGAGGATGTGGCCCGCGGTGGCGCCGGCATATTTAACGAGCGAACTGGCCTGGACGCCGGTGATATCGGTCATCTGCGCCTTGAGCGTGCGGCTCGGGCGGTCGAACGGATTGCCATTCAATGCAAACGCGAGTGCGAGAAAGAGCACGAGGCTGCACGCCACGACGACAAGGGCGATGGCGGAATCTCCGGGTTTTTTCATGCGTTCAATTGCGCGGATGTTTGAACCATGGAGGACATGGAGAGCATGGTGGATGCAAGAGCTTTATCGAAACGCCTGACCTTTTCTCCATGTCCTCGATGAGCTCCATGGTTGTCATATCGCTTTTTCTCCGGGGTGGGGGTTGCCGACGAGGCGCTCGATGTAGTCCTCCTTCGCGAGCTTGAGCGGGATCGGGCCGTCGGGGCGGCCGTTGATGAATTGCTGCACCTCGGGATTGTCGGAATTGCGAATCTCGTCGGGCGTGCCCATGGCAATGATGCGGCCCTGGTTGTTGCTGGCGCCGAGCATGATCATTTTCGTGCCGATGCGGAAGGCGCTGGTCATGTCGTGGCTCACGACAACGGCGGTCATGTCGAGCTTGCGGGTGAGGTCGAGCGTGAGCTGGTCAATGACGGCGGTCATGATCGGGTCGAGGCCGCTGGTGGGCTCGTCGCTGAAGAGCAGCTCGGGATCGAGCGCGACGGCACGGGCGAGGCCGACGCGCTTGCGCATGCCGCCGCTGATCTCCGCAGGCTTCATGTTTTCGAATCCGGTGAGGCCGACGAGCTCCAGCTTCATCTTCACGACGAGGTCGACGATTTCGGGATCCACCTTGCTGTTCTCGACGAGCGGGAGCGCGACGTTTTCGCCGACGGTGAGCGATTGGAGCAGTGCGCCGAACTGGAAATTCATGCCGAAGCGCAGACGGAGTTTTTCCAGCTCTTTTTCCGACATGGTGGTGGTTTCCTCGCCGAAGATTTTGATCGAGCCGCTGGTGGGCTTCATCGAGCCGATGATGTGGCGCAGGAGCGTGCTTTTCCCGCAGCCGCTGCCACCCATGATGATGAGCGTGTCGCCTTTTTCGACCTTGAACGAGATGCCGTTCAGCACGGTGCGGTCGCCGAACTTCCGCACGAGGTCACGCACTTCGATGACGGGTTCGCTCATGATACTCCGAAGAAGAATACTGCGGTGAGGCAGGCGTCGGCGATGAGCATCGTGAGAATGCAGACGACGACGGAATTCGTAGTGGAGCGGCCCACGCCCTCGGCGCCGCCCTTCACGCCGAGCCCGTAGACGCACGAGATCGTGATGATGAGCCACGCGAAGACGACGCTCTTCACCATGCCGCTGTAGAGGTCCATGGGCTTCGAGCTTTCGATCAGGCTGCGGATGTAATTCGCCGTTTCCATGTCGAGCGAGAAGTGGCAGATGGCCCAGCCGCCGGCCAGGCCGATGTAATTTCCGAAAACGGTGAGCACCGGCAGCATGATCATCATCGCGAGAAAGCGCGGGACGACGAGGAAGCGCACGGGATTGATGGACATGACCTCGAGGGCCTCGATCTCCTCGGAGACCTTCATGGTTCCAAGCTCCGCGGTCACCGCCGAGCCGCTGCGGCCGATGACGACGACGCCGACGAGCAGGGGGCCGAGCTCGCGCAACAACGAGAGGGCGACGAGATTTGGAATGAACGCGGTGGCGCCCATGCGGGCGAGTTCGTGCGCGGCCTGCATGGCCAGCGTCACACCGATGCTGAGCGATGTGAGCGCGGTCATCGGCACGGCCTGCACGCCGATGCGGACCATCTGCTGGAAGACGTGCGAGGGGCGGATTGGCACGCCGCGGAATGGCGCGACGAGCAGCCAGTAGAAAATCTGGGCGTTGAGAGTGACCCAGTCCCGCACTGGAAATCAGGCCGCTGCCACGGCGGCGAGCGCGGATTCCTTCGAGTCGGCGATGGTGAACAATTCGTTCAACCGCACGAGTTCGAAGACCATTTTGACTTTGGGCTGGAGGCCGAAGAGGGCGATTTTTCCGCCGAACGGTTTGCTGTCGCGGACGTATTCCACGAGCGTGGCGAGACCGGAGGAATCAATGTATTGCACGCCGGTGAAATCCGCGACGAGGGCGGGTGTTTTCTTTTCGACGAGGGCGTGGAGCTCGGAGCGGAGCTGGGGCGAGCCGTGGAGGTCAATTTCGCCCTTGAGCTCAAGGACGCTCGCGCCTTTTTCCACGGTCTTGCTGATTTCCACGGCCTTGGGATAGCGGGGATGCGGAATGGGGGAAAGATGAATTTGGAATTCCGGGCGGCACACGGCTATGGTGCCGGTGTGGAAGACGCATTCGGGCATCGCATTTCGTATCTGCGCATCTCGGTGACCGACCGTTGCAACGAGCGGTGCGCCTATTGCATGCCCGGGGAGCTGCAGGAATGGCTGCCGCGCGAGGACGTCCTGGACTACGAGGAAATCGAGCGCGTCGTGCGGGTGGCGACCTCGCTCGGAGTGCGGCGGCTGCGGGTGACGGGCGGCGAGCCGCTCACGCGCCGCGGGATTTTGAAATTGTTCGAGCTGCTCTCCGTAGTGCCGGGCATCGAGGAGATCGGTGTCTCGACGAACGGCACCTTGTTGAATCAACGCATGGATGACGAAAACATGGCGCAGGCCCTGCATGACCGCGGGGTGCGGAGCCTGAACGTGTCGCTCGATTCGCTGGATCGCGCGGATTACGCGGCGGTGACGGGACGGGATTATTTGCCGCGCGTGATCGAGGGCCTCGACGCGGCGCAGGCTGCGGGATTCGAGACGATCCGGCTGAACGCGGTGCTCGTGCGCGGCCGCTCGGAAAAAACGATTCTCCCGCTGCTCGACTTCGCGCACGAGCGCGGGCTGCTGTTGCGCTTCATCGAATTGATGCCGGTCTCCGACCGCGACGTGCTCGACGATATGAATTTTTTTCCAGTGCGTGCTGCGATGCGCGAGATCGAGGCGGCGCATGGGGCGTTGATGCCGGAGCCCGGTTTCCGCACGAACGGCCCGGCTTCGTATTATCGCGTGGCGGGCCGCGACCAGCGCGTCGGCTTCATCGGTGCGATGACCGATTTCCATTTCTGCGAGAACTGCAACAAGCTGCGACTTACGTGTGACGGGAAGTTGCGTCCGTGCCTGGGCAGTCACCTCGAGTTTGATTTGCGCGGGCCGTTGCGGGCGGGTGCGACGGACGCGGAGTTGCGCGAATTTTTTCTTGGCGTGGTGGCGCGCAAGCCGAAGGAGCACGACTTCCGCGGCGACTACCAGCCCGGCCGTCGCATGGTGGCAATTGGCGGATGAGCGAGTTTACGCATCTCGACGAAACCGGCGCGGCGCGCATGGTGGATGTCTCGGCCAAGCCCATTTCAAAGCGCGAGGCGGTCGCGGAGGGATTCATCAATCTCGCGCCGGAAACGCTCGCGCGCATTGCGGCCGATGAAATCGCAAAAGGCAACGTGCTGGCCACCGCGCGCATCGCCGGCATCCAGGCCGCGAAGAAAACCAGTGATTTGATTCCGCTCTGCCATCCGCTGCCGCTCAGCGCGGTGGAGGTGGCGTTCGAATCGGAATCGGACGGCATTCGCATCCGCTGCACGGCCCGCACGACCGCGCAGACCGGTGTGGAAATGGAGGCGCTCACCGGTGTCTCCGCCGCGGCGCTCACGATTTACGACATGTGCAAGGCGATTGATAAGGCGATGGTCATCGGGGACGTCACATTGATTTTGAAAACGAAGGAGCCGGCATGATTTTGGCGGGCGTGATCACGGTTTCCGACCGCGCGTCGGCCGGCGAATACGTGGACGAGGGCGGCCCCGCCGTGCGCGCCGAATGCGAGCGCAACGGCTGGCAGGTGCTCGCGGAAGCCATGGTGCCGGACGACATCGCGCGCATCCAGGAGGCGATCCGGTCGTTCGCGGCGCAGGGTTGTCAATTGATCCTGACGACAGGCGGCACGGGCATCGCCGAGCGGGATGTCACGCCCGAGGCGATTCGTGCGATCATGCGCGTGGAGGTGCCGGGATTCGGCGAAACGATGCGGGCCGAGTCGTTCAAGATCACGCCGAACGCGATCCTCACGCGCGGGCTTGCCGCAGTGGTCGGCCGTGCGCTGGTGATCGCGCTGCCGGGCAAGCCTACCGGTGCTGTGGAATGTTTGCGGTTCGTGAGCGGGGCGATTCCGCACGCGGTGAAGCTTGCTGCTCGCGAGCCGACCTCGTGTTGAGCGTGCCGTAGCGCATGGCACACACGACTGCGTCGAGCACGCGTCCGTCCCACACGAGCAGTGGATGCATCAGCACGGGCACGGAATGATTCTCGGCCCACGACAGGGTCGAGCTGTTCGAGGGAAGGATCATCAAGTCGAGCGGCGTGCGGATCGTGATCCAGTTGACGCTCGAGAAACGCGCGGCATCCGCATTCACTCCGGCGAGGAACGCACTGCCGGGCCGCATGTCGCGCACGCCCGGGCTGCCCTCCAGCCACGCCGTCCAAGTTCCGCGATGGGGCGAGGCGATGCTCACGAATGTCTCGATGCGTTCCGGATCGCCAAACTGCCTCAAATACGAACGAGCCACCATTCCGCCCATGCTGAACCCGACGATGGAGAACCGCTCGCCGGCAGGGATGCTTTTTTTGATCTGCCGGTTGACCTGCTGCCCCAGGTCGTCGAGCGGGCGTTCTCCGCCATTTGGGGTGAGCGTAATGACGAGCGGTTCGAATCCAGCGTCGCGAAGACGCGTTTCCATTTTTCGCATTGTGTGGAATGTGTCCCAGATGCCGTGGATGAGGACGACATGGCGCGGCGTGGCGGCGGGCAGCGGTTGCGCGATGAGCAGGCTGGCGGCAAGCAGACGATTGCGTGTGCGGAGCGATTTCATTAAACGGAGTGCGGAATGAACATAGCCGCGATTTTCGATTGGGACGGGGTGATTATTGATTCCTCGGCGCAGCACGAACGCGCGTGGGAATCGCTCTCAGTCGAGATCAACAAGCCACTGCCGGAAGGGCATTTCAAGCGTGGGTTCGGAAAGAAGAACGAAGTCATCATTCCTGATCTCGGCTGGGCGACGGAGCCTGCGGAGGTGCATGCATTGGGCGTGCGCAAGGAGGAGTTGTATCGCGAATTGATCCGGCGCGATGGCGTGACTCCGCTGCCCGGCGCGCGGGAATTGCTCGAGGCGCTCGATGCGGCCGGGGTGCCGTGCGCGGTGGGATCGTCCACGGCCCGCATCAATATCGAGACGATTTTCGGCATGACCGGGCTGCAAAAATTTTTCCGCGCGATGGTGACGGGCGAGGATGTGAAGCACGGCAAGCCCGCGCCGGATGTCTTTCTCGCGGGTGCGGAACGACTCGGGGTGAAGCCGGATCGCTGCGTGGTTTTCGAGGATGCGCTCGTGGGCATCGAGGCAGCGCATGCCGGCGGCATGAAGTGCATCGCGGTGGCGACGACAAATCCCATCGAGGCGCTCGGCGCTGCGGACATGGCGGTGCAGTCCCTCGGTGAAGTCGGATTGCA
>JBOHXO010000670.1:0-3648 GCA_050737475.1 Chthoniobacterales bacterium | reverse complement strand
GACCCGTCGCATTTGCACGCATCGAGGTAGAAATCATCGTGGCCGAAAAAACTCACGCCGATCCGTATTTGCGCCCCTCGTTTTCGCGGTCGGATCGCGCCCGTCGCATGGCATGGAACGCCGCATGGTGGCTCCTGTGCCGATGGACGCCGCGGCCGCTGCACCGCTGGCGTGCGCTGGTTTTGAAAGCCTTCGGCGCGCGGCTGGGCCCGCAAAACTATTTTTATCCCGACGTGAAAATCTGGGCGCCGTGGCTGCTCGAAACCGGCTTCCTGGTCACTGTCGGATCGAATGCCGAAATCTACAATCCGGGCGGCGTCACGCTCGGGCATCACACGATCATCTCGCAGGACGCGTATCTTTGCGGCGCGACGCACGATTACAATTCGCCGGAATTCACGTATGTGATGAAGCCGATCGCGACCGGGCCCTACACGTGGATTTGCGCGAGGGCGATCGTGCTACCAGGCGTTCGATGCGGCGAGGGGAGCGTGCTCGGCGCGGGCTCCGTGACTTCGCGCGATATGGAGCCGTGGACGGTGTATGCGGGCAATCCGGCCCGCGCCATGAAGCAGCGGCGGCACGAGGCGTAATGCGTCTGCATTTTCACGAGGCTGCGGAGCGGGAGTTCGATCTCTGCGTGGCCGGCAGCGGGCCGGCGGGAATCATTCTCGCGCTGGAATACGCGCAGCTGAATCCTGGAAAGACGGTCCTGTTGCTGGAATTCGGCGGCATGGCGCCCGCCGCGCGCAATCACCTGGACGATACGATTCGCGTTACGAACCCGATCAATCACCACGCGCCCTACGAGTGCACGAACAAGGCGCTGGGCGGCACCTCGGCGACGTGGGGCGGGCGTTGTGTGATGTATGACGAGATTGATTTTCTTGAGCGCCCGGTGCTGGGCGGCGAATGCACGTGGGACGTGAATCTGCTGCGCGACGTGGAGCAGTTCGTGCCACGCGCGGAGGAATATTTCGAGTGCGGCACCGGGCCGTTTCGACTGCGGGATGCCGGGCCGATCGCCGAGCGTTTCGAGGCCGGCGAAGTCACCGACGATGTCGTTGAAAAGTGGAGCATGCCCACGCGGTTCGGGCGCCGGTATGCCGCGAGTCTTGAGAGTTCGGCCGTGATTTTTCTGCTGCTCGACTGCGAGGCGAAAGTGCTTGCTGCGCCGGATGCCGATGGCCGCGTGCTGTGGCTGGAAGTCGAGGAAACAGCGACTGGCAAGCGGACTCGAATTCGCGCGCGGCAGATCGTGCTCGCTGCGGGCGCGCAGGAATCCACGCGGCTGTTGTTGAAAAATACGGCGGTGTTCGACCGCCTTGGCGCGGTGCCCCCGACCCTCGGCAAATACTACCAGGGCCACGTTTCCGGCAAGATCGCCAGCGTGCGATTTTACGGCGATCCGCGAAAGACGGAGTATGGATTCCGCCGCGAGCCGGGCGGCGCGTATGCGCGGCGGAGATTTCAGTTCGCGACGGAAACGCTGCGCGAGCGCGACCTGCTCAACACGGCAATCTGGCTCGATAATCCTGCCTACTACGATCCGTCCCACGGCAGCGGGCCGATGTCGTTCATGTATCTGGCGATGCTCGTGCCGGTCCTTGGCCGCAAGCTCGCGCCGCCCGCGATCCGTCACTCGGTCACGAAAGGAAAAACCTCCGGCATTGGACGGCACGTGTTCAACATTCTGCGCGGCCTGCCCGGCTCGCTTGTGACGTCGGCCTCCATTTTTTTTCGGCGCTACTGCCTTGGGCGGAAATTGCCGGGCGTCTTTTTGTATAATCCGGAAAATCGCTACGCGCTGCATTTCCACGCGGAGCAGGTGCCCGATGCGCGGAATCGAATGAGCCTTGCGCCCGATGGCGCCACGCTCGTCATTGATTACCAGCTCACCGACGCGGATGTGGAATCCGTGATCGGGACACATCGCCTGCTGGACGAGTGGCTGCGCAAATGCGGCTGCGGCGAGCTTGAATATCATTTTCCCGCGGAGGATTTGCCGGCTGCGATTCGTGAAATGTCGCGCGATGGAATTCACCAGGTCGGCACCACGCGCATCGCCGCGACGCCGGAGCGGGGTGTCGTGGATGACCACCTCAAAGTCTGGGGCTCCGCGAACCTTTACGTCTGCAGCAGCTCGGCTTTTCCGACATCGGGCCAGGCGAATCCCACATTCCTGCTGGGGGCGTTTGCCGCGAGGCTCGCCCGGCATTTGAACTGATGCGCACCATCGAACTCGTGCCCGGCGTGCGCTCGTCCGTGATTGGCTTCGGATGCGCGCCGATTCTGGGTTCCGTGGATGCCGCCCGCGCCCGCCGCGCCGTGCAGCTTGCGCTCGATTGCGGCGTGACGCACTTCGATGTGGCACGTTCCTACGGATACGGCGAGGCCGAGCGATTCCTGGGACAAATTCTGCGGGGCCGCCGGAGCGACGTGGTGATCGCCACGAAATTCGGCATCGAGGCGACGCCCGCCGCATCGCTGCTGCGCATCGCGAAACCGATCGTGCGATCGTTGCTGGCGCGACGGAAGCGATCGCAGGGAGGAACGACTGCAGGTGCGACGGCCGGCTTTCAACCTGGCAGAATCTTCGTGCGCCGCGCGCCGCTTACGGTCCGCACGTTGCGGCGCAGTCTTGAAAAAAGCCTGGGATGCCTGCGCACGGATTACGTGGACTGCCTCTTTCTCCACGAGCCTCGCGAGGCCGTGGTCGAAATTGACGACCTTGCCGCGGAAGCCGCCCGGCTCAAGCAGGCGGGGAGGATTCGAGCATGGGGCATTGCTTTCAACTACGAGGACCGCGCGATCCACGACGCGTATCTCGACCGCTTCGACGTGCTGCAATTCAACAACTCGCCCGGCGCTCCGCACTACCCGGAAGTCCTGGCCTCGCGGCAATCCGCGGCCAATGTTTTTTTCTCGCCCCTGCGCGGCAGCGGTTCCGCGCAGGCCGGAAGCGAGCTGTTGCGAACGATGATTTCGGATTTTTCGCGAAGCGTGGTGCTGTGTTCGATGTTCAGCGAATCCCACATCCGGGAGAATACCTCCGTGGCATGACGATGGAATCCAGCGGCATTTCCGTATTAATCCTCACCCGGAACGAAGAGGCCGATCTGCCGGCGTGCCTCGAGTCGGTGCGGTGGTCGGACGACGTGCATGTGTTCGATTCGTTGAGCACGGATCGCACTGCGGAAATCGCCCGCACGGCCGGTGCGCTGGTGACAGAGCGCGCTTTCGACGGCTATGCCACGCACAGGAATGCCGCGCTCACCTCGCTGCCATTCAAAAATCCGTGGGTGCTGATCCTGGATGCGGACGAGCGGATTCCCGATGTGCTTCATCTCGAAATGGTCCGTGCCGTTGCCGGGAATGCCGGCGGTTGCGCGGCGTATCGAATGCACCGCCGCGATTACCTCGACGGCGTGTGGTTGAAACATGCACAGATCACACCGCAATACATCCGCCTCGTGCGTCCCGACCGCGTGAGATATGAGCGCGAGGTCAACGAGGTGCTTGTGGTGGACGGCGCCGTCGGGCAACTCGAGGAGGCCTTCGATCATTTTCCATTTTCGAAGGGGCTCTCGCATTGGATCGCCAAGCACAACGTGTATTCGACGATGGAAGCCGCGCGCTGGCTCGAGG
>JBOHXO010000669.1:0-3513 GCA_050737475.1 Chthoniobacterales bacterium | reverse complement strand
GCGCCTACAAATACAAGCTCGAGACTTCGCCTGACGACGCGACCTACACGATGGTCTTCGACAACACCGGCAACACGACCTTCGGCACCACGTCGAACGCCATCCCGGCCACGGCGCGCTACCTGCGCGTCACGGTCACCGGCTGCACCGCAGGCGGCGCGTTCGCCTCGATCTACGACGTGAAAGTCATCGGCCACTGACCGCGTAAACGCTGAAAATCCGGCCCTGGAGGCGCACCGACTCGATTGAATCGGCTGAAAAAGCGCTCCTGAGGTAGGACTCGAACCTACGACCAATCGGTTAACAGCCGACCGCTCTACCACTGAGCTACTCAGGAATTCGCGAGCCGTTTAGGAAAGTCGCAAACCGGCGTGTTGTCAAGGCACGGAATGCCGGTTTTGCGCGAGTGTTCTGGCTTGCGCAGGTGGAAATTCCGGACGATGCCAGTGACATGACGAATGTTCTTCTGCACGAGTTGCGCGATGCCCTGCAAGGGCGGCTCGATGTCGTCGCCGATCGCGCGCTTTACGAACGCGATCCCGCCGGCCATTTGGAAAAGTTGCGCGACGCCTCCGCCGCGCTCGATCGCATCGTCAACGAACTCCCCGGCGACGCCGACCCGACGCTGCGCCATTATCTCGAGCGCCAGAGCTACGTGAAAGCGCTCGACTGGCTCGCCGCTCAACCCGTTTGAAAACGATGGATCCACTGCTCCCGGGCGATGCCGCCCCCGATTTCGAAGCCGTCGCTGTCGGCGGTCCCTACGGTTCGAAAGGCATCACAATGCGGCTGCGCGATTTTCGCGGAGTGGCGGTCGTGCTTTATTTTTATCCAAAGGACGAGACGCCGGGCTGCACGAAGCAGGCGTGCGAAATGCGCGACCGCTGGTCGCATTTGCTGCGGCCGGACACCGCATTTTTCGGCGTGAGCGTGGACCCGTTGGAGAGCCACGTGCGATTCATCGAAAAGCATGCCCTGCCTTTTCCGCTCATCAGCGATCCCGATCATGCCGTGGCTACCGCATACGGCGTCTGGATCGAGAAGAGCATGGCCGGCAAAACATTCATGGGCACCGAGCGCACCACTTTTGTCATCCGCCCGGACGGCCGCATCAAATCCGTGTTTCGAAAGGTGAACCCCGACGAGCACGTGAACATCCTCCTCGAAGACCTTGCAAATTTTGAACCGTGACAGCGTGCTGAAACTCTACGAGCGCCTCACCGCGCTCGTGGAGAAACTGCCGGGCGGCGTGCAAAAACCAATCCTGCGCGAGCTCGTGCCGCTGCGGGAACTCTTCCTCGAGCAGCGCCCGGCCCGGTTGCTCCTCATCGGCGGGGCCGCGCAAACCAGCGCGCCCGCGTTGTTGCATTACCTCTGCGGCGCTCCCGTCGAGACAGGCGCCGCGGATCGCGGCTGGCGCAGATACAGCCTTGCGGAGCGCGGGGCGATTGATGTGCTGGACGCGCGCTTCGAAACACCGGAGGACGCAGTCGGCGAGGGAATCAAAGCGCACCGGCCCGATGCGGTTGTTTTCCTGCGCGGCAACGCGGATGCCGCGGCGGATTTCGACGCGGCCTTTGAATGCGCCGTTGCGCGCATTGTTCTCGCCGACGGCGAGGGCGCCCGTGCCGGCATGGCGGGCCTGGCATTCGGCGACGAACCCGAGCAGTCCCGTGCGCGGCTGGCGGCGCTGCTGCATTCGAAAAAGGAATTCGGCCAGCGCGAGCTGCACGTCTCCGCCGCGGAACCGGAGACCGCGGAGAGTGTCGCCGAGGCGATCTGCGGCTTCCTGCCCAATTGCGCGAAACTCGAATTTGCGCGGCTCACGAGCGCAAAGGGCGCGCAGGCGGGAATCGCGACAGCGTTGCTCAAATCCTTCACCGCAGTATGCGGCGTGATCGGCGTGCAACCGATTCCGCTCGCGGACATGCCGATCCTCACCACGCTGCAATCGCTGCTCGTCGGCTCGATCATCTATGTGAGCGGACGCCGCGCCAGCGCGCGATTGATCGCGGAGTTCACCGGCGCGCTGGGCGTGAACATCGGCGTGGGCTTTGCGTTTCGCGAGGGCGCGAGGGCGTTGCTGAAAATTTTTCCCATATGGGGCAACGCGATTTCCGGCATCGTCGCCGGCGCGGGCACATATGCCATCGGCCGCGCTGCGATCGCTTATTTCATCGAGGATCGTCCGTTGCAGGAGACGCGGAAACTGTTCCGCAAGCTGCAGCCCGGTCTGGAATCCTTCAAGTCCCGCGCCATGCCGCGTCTACGCCGACGGACGGGCGGGGACTAGCCCGTCGTGCCGCGCAATTCGCGGAACGCCGCGCCGAGATTCCGAATGACGTCGGTCGCGGTGAGCGATTCCGGCGAGCCACCCGGAGCAAAGACGCTTAGCTCGGCTGCGCGTCCGCACAACCATGCTCCGAGCATCGCGGCTTCGCGCGGCGTGCGCTTTGCGCCCATCAACGCGGCGCAAACTCCGGTAAGCACATCGCCCATGCCGCCGCTGCCCATGCCGGGATTGCCGGTCGTGTTGTAGAGGAGGGGCCTCTTTCGTTCGGCGATGATCGTGCGCGCGCCCTTGAGGAGCAGGGTGATCGCGTGCTTTGAAACATACTGCTCCGCTGTCGGGCGTCGCTGGAGATCCATGCTTTCGCGAAACAATCGTGCCATTTCGACCGGGTGCGGCGTGAACAATCGCGGACCGTCCATTCTTTGCCAGGCAAGCGGTGTGCGGGCGAGAAGGTTGAGCGCATCGGCATCCACCGTCGCGGGGCAACGCAGGCGAGTGACGAGTTCGCGAATCGAATCGGCGTTCTGCGAGCCCAGGCCCAGCCCCGGGCCGATTCCGACCGCATCGAGCCGGTGATTGAGCGCGGTGAGATAATCGCGCACGGGCATGACCATGATTTCCGGGGAAACCGCGGGAGCGAGCTGGTTATAGATTTCTGGCGAGGCGTAGAGCGTGACGAGGCCGGCCCCGGCGTGAAGTGCGGCCTCGGCGCAGAGTTTCGCGGCGCCGAGGAATCCGGGCGAACCGGCGACAATTCCGACGCGACCAAACGTGCCTTTGTGCGAGTCGAACGGACGCGGTGGCAGCAGTGGCCGCAACATCGCCGGTGTGATGAGCGAGGCGGAATCGCCCTCTTCGGTGGCAAGTTCGGGCAGTTCCACCAGCGCGAGCCGGCCGACGAAATTCGTCGCGGCATCGGCGACGAGGCCGGTCTTGCAATGCCCGATGGTCACCGTGAGATCGGCCGTGACACAGGGATCGCCAGCCTCACCGGTATCCGCGTTCAATCCGCTGGGAACATCGGCCGCCACCACGAATGCGTTGTGATCATTACGCAGCGACTGGATCCGCTGGATGGCCGTGGCGACAGGCTCGCGGGGTGATCCTTCCGCGCCGATCCCCAGCAAGCCATCGAGCACAACTTTCGATTTTCGATTTTCGATTCTCGGTTGGGAAGCGGCGCGCAGCTCGGAAAGTTTTTGGGCGGCGAGGGGGGAAAG
>JBOHXO010000668.1:0-4100 GCA_050737475.1 Chthoniobacterales bacterium | reverse complement strand
ATTCGAGACAATCACGCCGCGGGCCCCGTGTTCAATGGCGCAAACGGCATCGTCCGCGCGGCAGATTCCTTTCACCAGCACCGGCACGCCCGCCTCGCCCGCGATCCATTCGACGTCCTTCCACGTGAGCGACGAATCAAGCATCCACGACATGATGTCGCCCATTCCCGAGCCCTCGTGGCTCAGCACGCGACCGCGCTCGTCGGAAGCGATGAGATTCACGGCCTCGATGCCGGGAGGCAAACGGAATCCATTGCGCACATCGGCCTCGCGCACGCCCCAGCACGGCGTGTCGCAGGTGACGACGATCGCCTTGTAGCCAGCGGCCACGGCGCGCTGGACGAGATCGCGCGTAAAGCCACGGTCCTTGTTGATATAGAGTTGGAACCACAGCGGTCCCGTCGCCACCGCAGCCACATCCTCGAGCCGGCACGTTGAAAGACTGCTCAACGTCATCAATGTCCCGGCGGCGCCCGCTCCCCTCGCCGTGGCAACTTCGCCATCGGAATGCGCCAGGCAATGAAACGCAGTGGGCGCGACGAAAACCGGCATCGCGAGTCGCTCGCCAAAAATCCCGCATTCCGTGGAACGCCGGCTCACATCGCGCAGCACGCGGTAATGAATATGCAGACGGCGATACGCATCGCGATTCTCGTGCAGCGTCTGCAAATCCCACGCTCCGCCCGCGTAGTAATCGAACACCTCGCGCGGCAATTTTCCGTGCGCGACATCCTCGAGGTCCTGAATGTTCAACGGCACGGACATCTTGTTCAGGCGCGTCGGCAGTCAATCACGAGCACGAGATGGCCGGTGAACTGGCTTTGGTTGTATGTGGACTCCACGAACGTCATCGCCACGCCATCCGCCGCGAGCTGTCCGATGATCTGCGCGACGAAGGGATGCAGTTGCGACTTGCGATGCGTCATCACCGGGTAAAGGCGCAATTCGCCGCGACACACGCGGATGAGCTCGTGCACGGAGCGGCGATGAAACTCGAGATCAAGCGTGCCGTCCGCCGCGATGCCGCCGGTCGCCGCGCTGCTGTAGGTAAAAAGCAGGTTCGCACTGATGACGAGGTCGAACGCGCCGTCCTCGAACGGCAGGGCCGGCAGCGACGCGGGCAGGTAACGCCCCTCGGCCAGCCCCGGCTCGAAGTCCGCTGCAAACCGCTCGAACGCACGCAGCTTCCTCGCGTGAAAGGCATCAATATCAATGCCGCCCATTTGCTCGGGATGTTTGCGCTCCTGCGCCAGCGCGAGATCGAGGTCGGCCCTGCCACGCGCGACAATTCCCTCCCCCGCTTGTGCATACACGGGATCGCAGCCCGTCACGTCGAACCCGCGAGCCGTTGCATCGGCCACGAACGCATCCGGCCCCGACGGACAATCGAGAATTTTTTTGTTGGCAAGATCGACCTCGGTCAGCGCCACCATCGAGAGCACTTCGTCGTATTCGCGCCCGTAGAACAGCACGTGGTCGAATGCAATGACGTCGTCGGGCATTGGACCGTTGTCTATCGCGCCTTTCGGATCGCCGGAAGCCGAAATACAAATCTTGATCGCAGCCTCAGGCTCGATGCGGTAGGATGCACCGCATGAAGACGAAATCCATCTTCACGATTCTCGCGGTAGCGTTTCTCGGCGCAATGCGTCCGGCATCCGCAGCGCCGTTCAGCGACATGATCTCGTTCGGCGACAGCCTCACCGATGTCGGCAACGTCGCCGGCGTCACCACGCCCGGCTACGCGCCGGTCATAGACGGCTACTACCAGGAGACGCATTTTTCCGACGGCGTTCTTTGGAACGAAACGCTCGCGAGCTATTGGGGCCTGCCCGCGCGCACACCCGGCCGGGTCGCGCTGCCCCCGCTCTCCGCCGCGACGACCGGAAACACCTGGGCATGGGGCGGCTCCGAAGCTGGCAGCGGCACGGTGCAGCCAACCGGCGTAACAGTGGCCATACCGAATCTGCTCACGGAAACCGCGGATTATCTCTCGGTCAATACGCCGGATTCCTCGGCGTTGTTCACGATCTGGAGCGGCGCGGACAATTTGCTCGTCGGCGGCGCCGTCAGTCCGTCAGCGGCAGCCGCCGCAGCCGATGCGGTGAAGACCGCGATGCAGCAACTCGACGGCGCCGGCGCGCGAAACATCCTCGTTTTCAACATGCCAAAACTCGGCGACACGCCCTACGCGATCGCCGGCGGTCCGATCGTCATCGCGGCCGTGAACGTTTATGCGCTGTCCTACAATGCCGCGCTGGACACCGCCATCGCCGAGCTGCGCGCCGATCCGCTTTTTCATTCGCAGATTTATTTCGCCGACGCCTACACGCTGCTGAAGGATATCGCGGACACCGTCAACGCGGACGGGACGTATACACCGGACTTCTTCGTCCCGGGCGCGCCGGTCACCATCAACAACGTCACGTCCATGGGGCTCGACTACTTCGACACGAACGGCACCTATCCCGCGAACTACCTGTTCTGGGACGACGTGCATCCCACGACGCAGGGGCACCAGGTCATCGCCGGGATGGCATTGAAGGCGGTGACGCCGGTGCCCGAGGCCGCTGTTCCCGCATGGTTGCTGGCTGGCGGGGCGACGTTGCTCATTTTGCGCAGGCGGAAAATTTTCGCGCGACGCTGACATCACCGGCATCACACGCTTTGAAACAGGAAGCTCGATCACGTTTCCCCGAGGCTCTAGGTTCGCAGCATGAGTCAGCCAAAAATCGCCGCCTTCGCCGGCAGCCTGCGTTCCAGTTCCTTCAACAAACAACTCGTCGCGATCGCCGCTGATGCCGCACGGGCAGCCGGAGCGGAGGTCACCGTCGTGGATCTGCGCGAGCTTGCGCTTCCGCTTTTTGATCAGGATCTCGAAGACGCGAGCGGCCTTCCCGACGGCGCGAAGAAATTCAAAAATCTCCTGCGCGAGAGCGATGGCTTCCTCATTGCCTCGCCGGAATACAACAGCTCGATCACCGCTGCGTTGAAGAACGCGATTGACTGGGCCTCGCGCGCCGAGACCGACGACGAACCGCCGCTGGTCGCATTCCGGGGAAAAGCCGCAGCGTTGATGTCCGCATCGCCCGGCGCGCTGGGCGGCATGCGCGGCCTCGTTCATCTTCGCGCAATCCTCGGCAACATTGGCATGCATGTCCTGCCCGACCAGATCGCCATCTCCACGGCGCACGAAGCCTTCGCCGACGGAAAGCTCAAGGACGAGCGCAAGGCGAAGCAGGTCGCCGGCATCGCCGCGCAACTCGTCGAGTTTTTGAAAAAGCACAACGCCTGAGGCGGACGGTCATTCGCGCCTCAATCCGGCGTTTAATCTGCTTGCGGGCGGTTTTTTGCCGCGCATAGTATCCCACTCCCTCGGTCGCTTAGCTCAGTGGTAGAGCATCGCCTTCACACGGCGGGGGTCGTAGGTTCGAAACCTACAGCGACCATTTTCTGGCCGTTCGCGACGCATCGCGACAAGTGGCGACAGAAAGTCCTTACAGCCTTTTCCCGGGAGATGCATGCCCGGGCTTGACAAGTAAGTGATTGCTTACGTATAGGAAGGACATGGTTGCGACTCTCGATTGCGAGCCCGATGTGTTCACCGCGATCAGCCATCGTGCGCGGCGCCAGATGCTGGATCTGCTCACCGGGGCCGAGCGGCCGGTCAGCGACATTGCGGCGCGCTTCAAAATGAGTCGCCCCGCCGTGTCCCAGCATCTTCGCGTCCTGCGCGATGCCGGTCTCGTGACCGAACAGCGGCATGGCCGCGAACGCCGCTACCGGCTCGTCCCGAAACAACTCAGCCCCGTGCGCGATTGGATCGCGCATTACGAGCGATTCTGGGACGACCGCCTCGAGCGTCTTCAAAAACAGTTGTCCAAAAAGAGCGAAGAATGACCAATACGATTCAAAGAGAGATTCTCATTCCGCAACCGCGGGAGCAGGTCTGGCGGGCGATCGCCGACAGCACCGCCCTGGCCGGGTGGATGTTTCCGAACGACTTCGAGCCGCGCATCGGCCACCACTTCACGTTCCGCGTGCCGGGGAATCCTCAGGTGAATTTCGACGGACTGACCGTGCATTGCGAGGTGCTGGAG
>JBOHXO010000667.1:0-2184 GCA_050737475.1 Chthoniobacterales bacterium | reverse complement strand
GCTCGGGCTCAAGGTCGCCGACAAGGTGGACAGCCAGGAAATCTGCTTCGTGCCCGGCAACGACTACCGTGCCTTCCTCAATTCTCATCTCGGCGAAACGGAGTTTCATCGTGGCGGCATTTACAATGTGGAGGGCGAATTCCTCGGCCAGCACGAAGGCATCGAAATGTTCACCATCGGCCAGCGCAAGGGCCTGCCCGGCGGATCGCCCAAGCCGCTTTATGTCGTGGACATTGACCCGGAAACCTCTCGCGTCATCGTGGGCGGCGAGGAGGATTTGATTTGCGAGGAGTTCGAGGTGGACCGCGCGAACTGGCACGTGCCGGAGGACGAAATCCCGGAAAAACTGACCGTGAAAATCCGCTATGCGCATCCCGGCGCGGAAGCCACGATCGAGCCGCTTGAAAAACAGCGCGCCCGCATTCGCCTGCAAGTTCCGCAGCGCGCAGTCACGCCCGGCCAGGCCTCGGTTTTTTATGACGGCGACCGTGTGATTGGCGGCGGATGGATTGTGCGCAAGGCTGCGGCCATCAAACTCCATGCCACCGCAGCCTGAGTTACGGGTGCTCGTCACAACCTTCTCGAAAGAGGAGGAAGCCGCAGAGATCGTCCGCACACTCGTCCGCGATCAACTCGTCGCCTGCGGCACGCTCATCCGCGGCGCACGCTCCATCTATGTCTGGCAGGGAAATATGGAAGACTCGGATGAAATCGTCGTGATTTTTAAAACGACGACGGCGGAGGCCGCTGCAGCCCGCCTGAAGGAGCTTCACCCCTACGAGGTGCCCGAGATTCTTGTGCTTACGCCCGAATCCGCGAATGCCGCCTACACTCGCTGGGTCGCCGACGCATGCGCTTCCAAGTAAGCCGTCCATGTCGTAAGCTGCACGCTCAGTGAGCACCTTCCTCGATCAGATTCTCTCCGACGTCGCGCACGAGCTTTCCTCCACGAAGGCCCGCCGTCCGCTCGCGGAAGTCCGCTCCATGCTCTCCGATGCACCGGCACCGCGAGACTTCCACGATGCGCTCGCGTCATCCTTCGGACTCATCGCCGAGATCAAGGAACGCTCGCCGAGCGTTGGTCCGATGCGCACGGAAAATGTCGCCGAAGCTGCCGCCGCCTACGAGGAATCCTCCATCGTCCGCGCGCTCTCGATCCTCACGAACAGCCATCACTTCGGCATGGACATCGAACGACTCGCCGCCATCCGCACCAGGGTCACCAAGCCCGTGCTCCGCAAGGATTTCATCGTGGACGAATACCAGGTTCGCGAAGCCCGTGCGTTCGGTGCGGACGCGATCCTGCTCATGGCAAACGTCCTCGACGCGGCGCGCATGGCCGGTTTTCACAACCTCGCTCTGGAACTCGGAATGGAAGTCCTTTTCGAAGTTCACAGCGAGGACGAGATTGCGCTCCTGCCGCCCACGGCCCGCATCGTCGGCATCAACAGCCGCAAGTTCAAATCCACCGCCGGCTTCGTAGGCGCAACCGGCAGCTCCGAAAAGGATTTCACACTCACCTTCGACGCCTTCGATCTCGTCGAAAAACTTCCCACCGGCGCGCTCCGAATAGCCGAAAGCGGAATCTCCCCGGTAAATCTCGCACTCGCACGCGACCGCTTCGACGCCGTGCTCGTCGGCACGTCACTCCTTCGCGATCCAGCCGGCATCCGAGCATGCCTCGCGCAATTCGAGGGGGCTTTGCACAGCAACGCATAAGTCCTATAGGACCCCATACGCCCCATGCCCGAGCCCATCATCGCCGCTGAAGCCCCCGACACGCCGTTCGACATCTCGCTGCGGCCGCCGCTCTTCGAGGAATTCGCCGGTCAGGAAAAAACCATCGAGCGCCTCAAACTCATGGTCGAAGCCGCAAGGATGCGCGACGACGTGCTGCAGCACATCCTGCTCAGCGGCCCACCGGGTCTCGGCAAAACCACACTCGCCTACATCATCGGAAATGCCGTCGGCGCCGAGGTGAAGACCACCAGCGGACCGATGATCGAAAAAGCCGGCGACCTCGCCGGCGTGCTCACGAATCTCCAGCGCGGCGACGTTCTCTTCATTGACGAAATCCACCGCCTCCAGCCCGCGATCGAGGAATACCTCTACCCTGCGATGGAGGACTTCAAGGTGGACATCATGATTGACCAGGGCCCCAGCGCCCGCAGCGTGCGGCTGCAC
>JBOHXO010000666.1:0-6503 GCA_050737475.1 Chthoniobacterales bacterium | reverse complement strand
GCAGAGGAATTCCCCGAGATTCGGCGCGGCCTCGTCGTGTGTCGCCGCCAGCGCGGCGATGCCGAGGCCGAAGCGGGAGGGTGTGAATTCCACGCGCTCGCCGCCGGTAGCATCGAACGCCGCGTCGCCAATCGCGCGCAAGTGCGCCAGAGCCGGCGCGCCGTGGCTCTCCCATTTCGCACACGCCGTTTCGAAGCCGCGTGCAACCTGCGGCGCAGACTCGACCGGCGCAGGCGTGGCAAGCAGCGCGCCGAGGCCCGAGAGCTCGATGACCTTCGCGACTCCGGGCTGCGCGGCGCGGACCGAGAAGCCACCCTTGATTGTGAGCAGCTGCTTGTAGCCGGCGATGACGACGCGCAGGCCGGCGGAACTGATGTAGTCCACGCCCGCGAAGTCCATGACGATGCGGTGCTCGCCAGCGCGCACAGCAGCATCGAGCGCGGCCTGCACAGGCTCGGCCCATGCGGCGTCGAGGCGGCCTGTGAGCGCGAGGACGAGTGCGTCGTTTTCGTGGGTGCGCCGGATTTCCATCGTTATTTGGTGATGACGGTTTCCATTTCGTCGAGGAAGCCCTGCGGCAGCGTGAGGCCGTTTTTCGCGGCGTTTGGGAGGCTGGCTTTTTTGACAACGTGCGGCGAGAGGAGGAAGGGAATTTTCGCGGTGTCCTCGCCCTGCATCACGCGCAGCACCATCTTCGCGGTCTGCAGTCCGCATTCGTGGTAGTCGCGGCCGAACGACACCGGCGAGCCGAGGCCAGTAGTGGTGCTGTTGAGCGAGAAGAGCGGCTTTTGCGTCTGGTTCGCGGCGCGCGAGATGGCGGTGAATCCGGCGCTGGTGATGTTGTCCGAGATTTGGACGATGGCATCAATGGGCTTACCAGCGAGCGCCATCGCGGCGTCGGCGAGCTCGGATGGCGTGCTCACGGCGACGGTCTCGACTTCGAAGCCGCGGGCCTTCGCGTGTGCGACGAGCGTGTCCTTCAAGTCCACGGAGTTCACCTCGGCGGGGCAGAAGAGCGTGCCGATGCGGCGGTATTGCGGGAAGTGCTTGCGAAGCAGGTCGAGCACCTCGTCGGTGGGCGCGAGGACGGCGACACCAGTGATGTTTGGAATGTGGTCCTCGTAGGTTTTCCCGGCGCCGGCGATGAGCGGATTCGCGATGAGCGAGAAGACGACGGGGCGGTCCTTCACCTTGCGGATCGCGGCCTGCAGCGAGGGCGTGGAAATTGGAATGATGATGTCGGCGCGGTCGGTAAGTGCGGCGTCAACGAGGCTGTTCAAAGTGCCGACGTCGCCTTGCGCGTTGAGGAGATGGAACGTGTAGTCGCGGCCCTCGACGAGCGGCCATTTTTTCATCTCCTCGCGCATGCCGGCGACGGTTTCTTCCGCGGGCGGCGACTCGATATACATGATGGCGTAAAGTTTCCACGGTTCGTCGCGCTTTGCCTTCGGCGGCGTCGCGGCGATGGCGGCAGCGGGACCGGGCTGCTCCTTTCCGTCGGCGGCGATGATGATTTTGGCGCGATTGCGGACCGCGGCCGGCAGGCTCCAGCCGTTTTTTGCGAGGGCGGCGAGTGCGTGTTCGTTGATGATGACGGTCTCGGGGACATAGTTGACGATTTCAACTTTCGCGGGATCGCGCCCATCGAGCACGTCCGCCGCGAGGTCGCCGGCGTGGCGGCCCACTTCGTAATAATCGGCGCCGATATCGAAGAGAGCGCCCTTGCGCGCGTTCGGCGGGATGACGCTGAACACGGCGACATCGTTCTTGTTCGCGGCGGCGATCAATTGGTCGGCGCCGACCATCACCATCACGTCGCCGGGCAGGAAGATGGCCTGCACGCCACGCGCGACAAGCGCGGCGGCCGCCTCGCCGACGCCCGAGGAGGAATCAATGGTGGACTCCATGAGTTCGATGCCGAGGTCGGCGCAGACCTTGCGGGCGATCTTGATCTGCGCCTCGGAGTTCGCCTCGGCGGCGTTCCACACGACGCCAACGCGCTTGAGATCGGGCTTCATCTCGCGCGCGATTTTGAAAGCGGGCTCGATGGGCTGCATCGTGCCGAAGCCGGCCATCCACGCGGGGTGATCGAGCGGGTTGTCGCGGGAAATTCCGACGCCGGCCGCGACGGGATCGCTCACGATGCCGAAGACGTGCGGCTTGCGCGCGGCGTGGTTCGCGTTCGCGACGGACTGCAGCGAAAGCGTACTGACGGTGAGCAGGAGGTCGGCGTCGCCGTTGGCCATCTGGCGGGCGATGGCGGCGGAGTTCGCGGCGTCGCCCTCGGCGTTGTATCGCGTGAGCTTGATCGTTTTGCCGTCGGCATAACCGCGCGCGGCAAGGGCGTCCACGATACCACGCACACCATCGTCGAGCACGACCTGCGAGGCCGGCTGCATGAGCGAAATGCGCGCCGGGCCACTGCGCGCCGAGGCTTTACTGGGCTTGACGCGCGACCCCAGATCGGAAAACAGAAGCAGCGCCGAGGCGCCTGCAATCAGGAGCAGACCAAGAGCTAGGCGGCGGCAGGTTTCGAGCATCGGAAAACGTGCCGGAGCCTAGGGTTCGATGCGATTGCTGGCAAGACGGGTGCGGATTTCGTCCAGCCTGCGACGCGCCAGTGCGAGCGAGAAATGGCGGCGGCCAATGGCGAGATTTTCCCGCGCCCATTCTCCGCGCAAATCCGGATCGTCGAGCACGCGGCACACATCGGCCACGACTTTTTCGGTCACCGCGCCGTCCATTTCCACGACGCGCAGGCCTGTCGGGCGGATGTCGCTTCGATAGACCGGATAGGCGTTCACGAGCACCGGACGACCGAAATAAACCGCTTCGAGCAGCGCATTGCCGAAACCTTCCCACGAGGATGGATAGGTCACAAGGTCGGCGGCAGGATAGACGTCGGCGAGTGTGTAAATTTTTCGGCCGTCATTCGTCATGCTGCGCTTTTGACCGATGCGACCAGAGAGGAAAATGGCGCGAATGCCGGCCTGCTGAATGCTCGTCTCGATTTCGCGCAGATAGTCGAATCCTTCGTCCCCAGCGGGATGGGAAAGCACAAGCACAGCGCGACGATCGGCGAGGCGCCTTGTGAGTTCGATGCTGTGCTCGATGCCCTTGCGCGCAATGATTCGCGTGGGTTGCAGGATGAACGTCTCGTGGTCGCGCACGCCGATATCGCCACGAAATCCGCGCGCGTATTCATCCACAACCGGCGGCGAAACATCGAAATCGAGCACATTGGGAATCACCGTCGCCTCGATCCCGAACCGCGCGGAAAGCGCCTCGCGCTGGAGAGAGTTGATCACGACGTGCTCGATGCCGGGCAGTCGCGGCGGGAACGCTGCGTCGAGCCAGTCCGCAGCGGCGTTGATGGAGAAGCGTTCGCGCTCCCATGCGAAGTCGTGATGGTGTGCGATCGTGGGGATGTTCGTCTCCGCAATCGCCGCGGCGATCGCGAGCCCGAGCGGCACGTGCATCGGGATGGCGAGCGCGTTCTGCACGACGAGCAGATCAATTTCAAAATGCTCGATGAATGTCCGTAATTCCGCCTGCAACCGTGCGGCCATTTCCTGCGCGCAGCATGAAATTTCCGGCGTGCGCTCCGTCACCCCGAAAAGCCCGGCCTGGATTTCCAGCACCGCCGGATGATTGAAAAATGCCTCTGGCGCGAGGTGGCTGCGCTCCGGCGGCGTCTCGAGCTGCCCCGCGAACCAGAAACATTCCGCGCCGCCTTCCTCGAAAAGTCGCGCCCATTTCCCCGCCTCGAAACTCACGCCGTCCGTCCCCGCGAATCGCGTGGAGACGAAGCCGATGCGGCGAAAAGGAGTTGGAGCAGACGAGTGCAAGGAACGGAGTTGAACAGAAGGCCGCAAAGATCGCAAAGAGACCTCGGAGGAATACAATTTTGAACAGAAGTTAACAAAGGGAACGAAGAATACCTGATTGCCTTCGCGTCCTTTGCGACCTTCTGTTCCCTCCCCTCTTCGTTTCCTTCGTTAACTTCTGTTCCAATTCCCTCCGCTTCCTCTGCTGCCTCATGTAAAAGGGTCATTCCCATGGCAGACTTTTTCCAGACCGGCTCCGTCGCCACGCTGCACCGCCTTGGCGAGCCGGATGTCGCGCGGCTCGAGCGCGAGCTCACCGCCTTCTCCGCCGAGCGGCCCATCGCGCTTGCCCTGCCCTGCCACGCCCGCGAGATCGGCACGCCGGCACTGGAAAATATTCTCCGCCACCTGCGCGACGTCCCCTACCTCACCGAGATCGTCGTCGGCCTCGACGGCGCGGACTCCGCCGCCTGGAAAAAAGCCCGCCGCGCCCTCCGCGATTTTTCAATTCCCGTGCGCCTGTTGTGGAACGACGGCCCACGCTTAAAAAAACTCATCGCGCAGCTCAAGGCCGACGACCTCGCGCTCGGCGAGCCCGGCAAGGGCCGCAACCTCTGGCTCTGCTTCGGCGCACTGCTCGCCGGGGACCGCGCCCGCATCGTCGCCGTGCATGATTGCGACATCCTGACTTACGACCGCGCGTTCCTCGCCCGCCTCTGCTACCCGGTGGCGAATCCCACCCTCGGCTTCGATTTCGCGAAGGGCTACAGCGCCCGCTTCTCCGACCGGCTGCACGGCCGCGTCACCCGGCTGCTCTTCACGCCGCTCATCCGTGCGCTCGCCCTCATCCTCGGCCCGCATCCCTACCTCGGCTACCTCGACGCCTTCCGCTACGCGCTTTCCGGCGAGATGTGCCTCGACGCGGACATCCTCCGCCGCATGCGCGTGCCGTCCGATTGGGGCGTGGAAGTCGGCATCCTTTCCGAAATGTTTCGCGTCGTCGCGCCGAAGGCCGTCTGCCAGGTGGACATCGCCGAACGCTACGACCACCGGCACCACGCGATCCGCTCCGCCGCCGGCCGCCACGGCCTCGAACGCACCGCCGCCGATGTCGCCCGCTGCGTCTTCCGCACCCTCTCGCTGCAAGGCGTCGCGCTCGGCCGCGCGCAATTCGACGCCCTGCTCGCGGTGTATTTACGCACCGCTGAAGACGCCATCCGCACCCACTCCGCCGACGCCGTCCTCAACGGCCTCGCCCTCGACCGCCACGAGGAGGAAGGCATCGCCGCCTTGTTTGTGAAGAGCCTCCGCACCGCCGCCGACGATTACCTCGCCGACCCGCTCGGCTCCCCCCTCATTCCAAACTGGAACCGCGTCGAGTCAGCCCGCCCGGAGTTCTTCAAGGAATTCCGGGACGCGGTGGAGCAGGACAACGCCTAGCACCTTTTCGACATCGGCAGCCGCAAAGCGAAAGGTAGAACCGGGACCTCCGGGCCCGGCAGCATCTCCAACAACGAGGCCCGGAGGTCCTCGTTCTACCTTGGGGCGGTCACAGACCGCCGCTACAGATGCGCTCGCTCTGCGCCGCCATTTGCGCTTTTCTGCCCGCGAGCATGCCCGACTTCCTGCATTCGATCGCCGTCGCCTTCGTCGCGATGTTTCCGATGATTAATCCCATCGGCCACGCCCCGATGTTTTACGGAATGACGTCCGATGACACTCCCGTGCACCGCCGCGTGATGTCCGCGAAGATCGGCCTCTACGTCCTGCTCATCCTCACCGCCTCGCTGTTCTTCGGAAATCTGCTGCTGGATTTTTTCGGCGTCACCATCGACGACCTCCGCATCGCCGGCGGCCTGCTCGTCGCGCATTCCGGCTGGGCCATGCTGGGGAACCAAAGCCGCGTCACCCCGAAGGAGCACGCCGCCGCCGAGGAAAAGGAGGATATCTCGCTCACCCCGATGGCCATGCCCATCCTCGCCGGCCCCGGCGCCATGAGCCTCGCCATCGGCCTGGCCGTCTACGGCCGCAGCGTGCCGCACTACGCCGGCTACGTGGTCGGCTTCGCCCTCATCGCCCTGCTCACATGGCTGAGCTTCCGCTGGAGCGACGCCCTGGTGCGTGTGATGAACGTCAACGCCGTCGGCGCCCTCAACCGCGTCCTCGGCCTCTTCATCCTCGCCATCGGCGTGCACATGATCATCCGCGGCGTGCAGGACGTCTGGCCGCGATAGGCGTAGAACGCTGCACCCCGCGAAAGAAGCAGCCTCACCCTCGACCGCCACGAAGAGGAAGGCATCGCCGCACTTTCGTAAAAGCCTCCGCACCGCCACCGACGATTATCTAGCCGACTCGCTCGGCTCGCCACTCATTCCAAACTGGAACCGCGTCGAGTCCGCGCTGCCGGAATTCCTCCAGGAATTCCGCGCCACCACGGAGAAAGATAACGCCCCATTATAACCACTTACTCAACTCAGGTTTTCCAGAACGCGAGCGGCTCTTTTTTCGATCCAAGGAATTTCTGTTGATGAGCCAGTAGCTTCGCTAAGTTCGATAATCACCTGCTGCCTAGCTTCCTTAATAGCGGTTACAAGGGGCCCCTACATATCCAAGTCCTAGGGACGGATGCCCGGCAACCGATCCGGCACGCCCGACAACCGTTCTGTCGTGCCAGGC
>JBOHXO010000665.1:0-9060 GCA_050737475.1 Chthoniobacterales bacterium | reverse complement strand
AAAACACGCGGCGAAAACACGCGGCGAAAACACGCGGCGAAAACACGCGACGAAAACACGTGGCGGAAACACGTGGCGGAAACACGTGGCGAAAACCATGGGTGCTAAAAATTTCGCACTTTGGCCTTGCGTAATTTTCGATGTCGGTGCTAAAAATTTCGCATGTCGTTGGAATTGCATGCGCATTTGAGCCGTCGCGAGCGGCAGATCATGGATATCGTTTATGCCCGCGGGGAGGTTTCCGCCGCGGATGTCGAGGGGGCGCTGCCGAATGCGCCCAGCTATTCCTCGGTGCGCACGCTGCTGCGCATTCTCGAAGAGAAAGGCCACCTCAAGCATTGCATGGACGGCCCGCGTTACATCTTCTCGCCGACGCGCTCCCGCGTGCAGGAAAGCCGTTCGGCGCTTCGCCGGGTGGTCCGCACATTCTTCGGCGGGTCGTTCGCCAATGCGGTCGCTGCGCTCGTGGATGGTGAAAAACTCACGCGCGCGGACCTCGCCCGCATCGAGAAAATCATTCGCGACGCGAAGACCAAATAGAGCGCCATGACCGCCGCCTCGCTCCTCCCGTTCGCGGATGTTCTCGGAAAGAGTTTCGTCCTGCTGCTGCTCGCATTTTCCGTTGCGGGGCTTCTGCAAATTTCGGCGGCGCGCAGGCATTATGTCTGGCTTGTGGCGTTCGTTGCGCTGCTCCTGCTTCCCGCGACCAGGCTGGCGGCACCGCTATGGGTGCTTTCGTTTGAAAAGCCGGAGCCACCGGCGGCCGCAGTGTCGCTGCATGTGCCGGTAGTTCCGGTCGCGATCATTGCCGGGCCGCGGCCGGCCGAGCCGATTGTCGCGGAATGGCACTATGCCTACTGGCCGGAAACGGCGGTGTTGACGTGGGGTCTGGGCGCCGTTGTGCTGCTGGGCTACCGTTTGCTGGGCGGTTTCGAGCTGCGACGTCTCATGCGACGCAGCAAGCCCGCGAGAGAGAGGATCGCTGCCATCGCAGCGCGGGTGGCCGCCGATTTTTCCGTGCGTGCCGATGCGTATGTTTCCGGGGAATGCCATGTGCCCATGACGTGGGGGACGCTGCGGCCCGTCGTCATGCTGCCGACCGTTGCGGAGGGCTGGAGCGACGCGCGTCTCGAGGCGGCGTTGCGCCACGAGTGCGCGCACATCGCGAGAGGCGATTTCCTGAGCCGGGGCGTGGCGCAGGTCGTCTGCGCGATCTACTGGCCAAATCCGCTGGCATGGCTCGCCGCCAGGCGCTGGCGCGTGGTGCAGGAAATGGCGTGCGACGATGTCGTGCTGCGCAATGGCGCGCCCGCGGTGGACTACGCCGGCCAGCTCGTCGAGGTGGCGCGACATTTCATCCGGCCAGCGATTGTGCAGCGGCACACCCTCGCCATGGCGCAGCGCAGCACGCTGGAGGCCCGCGTGAAAGCTGTGCTCGATCTCCGCAGCGACCGCAGCGCGGCGGGATGGAGAACTTGGGCGGCCTCGCTGGCGCTTCTTCCCGTCGCCCTTGCAGCGAGCGCATTGGCGCAGGCGGGTGCGGAAAAGCGCGCAGCTGCTCCGTCGCCGAAAGTTGTGATGGCGAAGTCGCGGGCTCTGGCGCAGGAAAAGGCTGAGAGGATCATCATTCCCAGTCTGGATTTGGAGAACATCCCGTTTGCGAAGGCGGTGGATTTCCTCCGCAGGCAATCCGTCAAATTCGACGGCGAACCCGACCCCGCCAAAAAAGGCGTGAGCATTTATATCAAGCTCCCGGCGGACGCGAAGCCGCCGAATATCACGCTGAAGGAGGAAAATCTCACGCTCTATATGGCGTTGTTCAAGATCGCCCGTGCCGCGGGTGTCGGGCTGGCCTCAACCGACGAGGCGCTTGAGTTCGTGCCGCCCGCCGATCGTTCCGGGATGTATGCGACCGCCACATTGATTCCCGCTTCGAAGCGGGCCTTTTTTGCGGACAACACCGAGGCGGGGATGAAGCAAATCATGGAGCAGTTGGGCATCATATTTCCCGATGGTTCACGCATCACATTCGACGAACGCGAAGACATTTTAAACGTCTATAATACCCCCGAGGCGCAGGCGCGGATTCAGACATTCATCAAAGATCTCGGGACCAAAGGGACGTGGGATGACGGCAGCATGGCCCCGGATTTTGTGGAGAAGAAGGCACAGGAAATCAGACTGCCCAAGGTCAATCTCCGCGGTGCTACGCTGGCTGAGGCCGTGGATGCTTTGCGGAAATCGGCGGCCGCCGTCGCGCGCGGGAAGAGCGTTGGAATTCTCCTTGGCCCCGCGGCGGTGAAGCAAGCGGGAGCCCGCCGGATTACGTTGGAGCTGGTGGACATTTCGCTGCTCGAGGCGGTGCGATATGTGGCGACCAGCGCCGGCGTCGCTGTGGCCGTCAATCAGACCTCAATCGAAATTCTGTCCACCGAGGAGGAACGAATGCGGCTGCATTCGGGCATCCCCGATCAAACGCAGGCTGTCGCGGAACCTGAATCGGTCGAGGCGCAGGCGACAGCGATCCGGATTCCGGAGGTGCAATTGCGCGATGCGACGCTGAGGGAAGCGCTGGATTACCTGCACGCAAAAGCAATCGAGGCCGATCCCAGGAAACAGGGAGTGTCACTGGTGTTGAAACTTGATGCGGAGGGCCAGAGCCCAAATGGAAAGGTCACGCTGCAGCTGGCGGATATTTCCCTGCTCGAAGCCGTCAAATACGTGGCGGCGGCCTCCGGGATGTCGGTGAGCGTGGAAAAATATGCGATTGCGGTCATCTCCATGGGAGAGCAGGTGGCGCCATTGGTCACGAGGGAATATGTGGTGAATCCGGTCGCGCTGAAGGATTACAAGACCAACGCGGATTTGCGTAAATTTTTCCAGGACAGCGGCGTTCAATTTGTGCCGGGGGCATCCATTGCGCGAAATTCGGCCGGCAGGATCGTCATGCGCAATACCGAGGTGCAGCAGGCCGTAATGGCGGGGTTGTTCGAAGGGAACGAGCCTCCGCCTTCCGAAGCGAGCGCAAGTCAGCTGGCGCGTGTGAAAACGGACCGGCAGGCGATCTTCGTGCAATTGGAAACTTTCCGCAAAATCACTTCGACTTTCCCGACCAACGAACAGGGGCTGCAAGCGCTGGTATCCCGGCCGAAGGATCTGGGACCACCCGTCAAGTGGGTGCAGCTCTTTGCGGGGATGCCGCGGGATCCGTGGGACAGGCCGTATCAATACCGGCTCTCGGAGGATGGAAAATCCTTCTCGGTATTCAGCCTGGGGCCCGAGGGGTTGAATACGTCGGGTGTGACCAGCGATTGACAGACGCTACGGCGTGCGCGTGACGGTGATCTGCTTGGTGGCGTCGCGGCCGTTGTCGCCCACCGCCTTGAATTCGACGGTCGAGGTGCCGACGGGAATGCTGACCGTCGCGTTCCACCGCGAAGTGCCGCTGGCATTTTTATAATGCTTCGTCTTGCCGTTGTGGGTGACGCGGTAGCGCACGGCGTCCACGCGATTGCCGAGCGAGGCGTCGGTGGTGCCAGTGAAGGCGACGGACGCCGAGGAGGTCGTGATTTTTTTCGATCCCTTGACGTGAATCTTCGGCGCGGCTCCCACGAATGCCGTGTAGACGAGCCTGTCCACGAAGAATGTGAAATAGCTGTTGCTGTTCGGCGCGACGAACGCGGGCTGGTAGAGGCCGAACGAATCGAGCGTGTAGTCAATGCCGCCGCTCAGGCGGTTCAACGTGAGCGTGCTGGTTTGCGTGCCGACCGTGACGGTGAGCTGGCCGAGCTGGTTCCCGCCGCCATTCGGATTCCATTGGTAGGACCAATTGCTGGGCGTGGAGTCCACGGACAGCTTGATCGAGTTTCCGAGGAAGGCGCGGCCGTTCGAGAATTGCACGATCGGCGCGCAGAGGATGGCGCCGCTGTTGTTGCCCGTGAGCGAGATGCCGAGGATGTTCACGAACATGTCCGCCGTGCTGCCCTTGCGGAAGTGCGCGAGGTAAACGGTGTTCGTGTAATTCGGATCGAAGCTCACCTCGTCGAGCCGGATGGTGCCGCTCGCGCTGAGCGGCGTGCCGCGGTTGAATGCGCCGTTGAGCGCGGTGTCGGCGTAGTAGGCGGTGTAGGGCTTCGGGAAAAAGAATCCGCCCGCCTCGCCGGAGCCGTTCGAGCTGGTGGGGAAGAATCCGAATCCCTGGTTCAGGTGAAAGGTGCTCCAGTTCTTCGGCGGACCGTCGGAAAATGCCTGGGAACGCTGGTAGGTGTCGGTCGGGTCGGCATGGACGGTCGCGAGTGCGCAGGCGAGGAGGACGAGGGTGGCGCGAAGTGTCATGTGCGGATGCGGCGAAGTTGTAGCAGCGCAAAGGCCGGGCGTCTTGGAAAATTCGCCGCCCGCGGAGGGAGGATCGGGAAAGGGCTCAAGGCGTCGTGACGGCGGCGTCGGCGGCCTCGGCGAGAGCATGCGCGGGGCTGTCGTGTTTGAGCGGCTTGCTGGGGGAGGGGCCATGCCGCGGCGAAGCGGTGAAGGAAGCGATCGCGAAGCTGGAAAAGCGGCCCTGACGGAAACGGAGTTTCGCGCCTATTTCCGCTCGACGGAGAAATTCTGAAAACGGGAGATGCTGGATTTGGCGGACATGCTCGCACGGCGATGTTCGGCGAGTTGTTCAGCGCGCTTTTGATCGTCGGCCGCGTTTCCGGTCTTTGGCGACCTTTTGGATTTTTTCGGCGGGCGGTGCGGCATGCCGGTAATCTGCACCAAAGCGGGGCAATACGCGAGCAGTGACTTCCCTCCGGGCGCGGTTAGGATTTCGCAATGAAGCCGTTCAACACCCTCGCCGAGACCCGCACCCCGAACGGCGCACGCTTTTCCCTGCACGAGCATTGCGGAGATTTTTTTCTCAAGCTCAACGGCACGCAGCTCATGAGTTCCACGGCGACGGTTTCCGAGGAATTGCTCGCGGATCACGCGTGCGACTGGCGGGATCGCCGCAAGGCGCCGCGTGTATTGATCGGCGGACTGGGGCTGGGCTTCAGCCTTCGGCGGGTGCTGGAGCTTGTGGACGATGCCGCGATGGTCGAGGTGGCGGAGCTGCTCCCGGAGGTCGTGGCATGGAACCGGGATTTCCTGCGCAGTTTGAACGGGCCGTTGCTCGACGACGCACGGGTGAAGGTCACGGTAGGCGATGTGTTCGATTGCATCAAAAAGCATCAGGGCTATTACGATGCGATCATGCTCGACGTGGACAACGGGCCGACGTCGTTCGTGCAGCCCAAAAACTCGCGGCTCTATACGCGGAATGGATTTGCGCTCATCCGTCGCTCGCTGCGTCCGGCCGGCCGCGTGGCATTCTGGTCCGCGGAAAAGGAGCCGATGTTTCAACATCATTTCAAGGACGCGGGATTTTATGTGGAGGAAATTCCCGCGAAGGCGCACGAGCGCGCGAAGCGTTTTGCGCATCGCATTTACAGCGGCGAGATGATGGGTGTGGAGTCGTGATGAGAAGCATCGATGGCAGGGGCGCTTCGATGAAGCGTCCGACTTCCGGTTGCGAATTCGCGATGATCCCGGGATATTGAGTGAATGAAAATTGCATCGTTGATCGTGCTTGCGGCGATGATGGCTGGCTGTGCAACGCATCCCGTGTCGCAGCGCAAGCAGGACCAGGTTGATCTCGTGAACCAGACCGGCATCTACAGCTACCAGCGCGCAATGGGACCGCCGGGCGCGCGATAGACATTGCCCCCGCCGGCCGCTAAAACGTGCGGCCATGTCCGCCGAATTGCCGAAGATTGATCTCCATCGTCATCTCGATGGGAGCATCCGGCTGGAAACGATTCTCGAACTTGGGCTGGAAAACGATCTGCCGCTGCCGGGCCGCACGCTCGAGACGCTGCGGCCATTTGTCGTCGTAAACGAGCCGCAGCCGGGCTTGATGGCGTTCCTTGCGAAGTTCGAATGGATGGTCGGCGTGCTCGTGGATGCGGAGGCGTGCCGGCGCGTGGCTTACGAAAATATCGAGGATGCGAAACGCGAAGGCCTCGATTCCATCGAGCTGCGGTTCAGCCCGTTCTTCATGGCGCAGTCGCACAATTTGAATCCGCGTGCCGTGGTCGAGGCGGTGATGGACGGCGTGGCCGCTGGCGTGCGGGATTTTGGCGTGCCGGCGAAATTGATCGGCATCCTGAGCCGCACGTTCGGTGTGGATTCGTGCATGAGCGAGTTGGATGCGTTGCTCGCACATCGCGACGGGCTCGTGGCGGTGGACCTCGCGGGGGACGAGGGAAATTTTCCGCCGGAGATGTTCGTGGAGCACTTTCGGCGCGCGCGCGATTTTGGCCTTGGCGTGACGATTCACGCCGGCGAGGCGGCGGGCGCGGAGAGCATTTGGACCGCGATCCGCGAACTCGGCGCGACGCGCATCGGCCACGCGGTGCGCGCGACGGAGGACCCCGCGTTGCTCGATTATTTCGCGGAGCATCGCATCGGACTGGAGTGCAACCTCACGAGCAACGTCCAGACGAGCACTGTGCCAGATTACGCGAGCCACCCATTGCGCGTTTTTCTCGAGCGCGGATTGCTGGCGACGATCAACACGGACGATCCCGGCATCAGCGGCATTGATCTCGCCTACGAATACGAGGTGGCTGCGCCGGCGGCGGGATTGAGCGTGGAGCAGATCGCGCAGGCGCGGCGGAACGCGGCGGAGATTGCGTTCGCTAATTGACGGGGTGAAGCCGCCCTTCCTGATGGATGGGCGTCCACAGCGGGGTATCGTGATAGGGCATTATGCGGACCGACGTGATGTGGATGCGCAGGTTTCCCGTCTTCCGGGGCTGGAGTTCGATGGAAATTTGATAAATGCCGCCGCCGCTCGGAGTGAGGTTCATCGTGAAGACGATGCGCCCATCAGGGTCCTTTTTCCATGTGCCGATCATTGATCCCGCTTCGATTGCCTGCTTCACGGTCCTGCTGGGCGGCGTGGTTTCCATCACGACGGTAGGATCACCCGAGTCGGGGGCGAAGTAGGTGACGATTCCGTAGTAGTTCTCGTTCGTCACGATGCTTGTTGATTGAAACGCAGCCGTGAGGATGGAATTGCCGCCGAAGTGGAAATGGGAGATTCGCATGTGCGGGGCCTGTGTCTCGGCCACGAGGTAATCCGACGTGTAACTCCTGCCGGTCATGCCGTTGTATTCGACATTGTCGGTGCCGAAAGGATCCGACGGATAACCCCTTATGACGACCCGGGAGTAGTCGAGGGCGAGGGAGGTCGGTTTGCCGTTTTGCATTTTGAGAACGATGAAAACTCGACCGTATTCGCTGCGGATTTTGCCGACGAAAGTTTCGGCGCGGGCGTGCGCGACAAGGACCAGCAGAAAGGCCAGGGGGATGGCGTGGCGCATTGAACGCAATGTGCTGCGCTCAATGCGGGGGATCAAGGAGCAATAGCCGCGAGCTTTAGTTCCGCGTGCGGTGGCAGATTTCGAGGCGGTTGCCGAAGGGGTCCTCGAAAAAAACGGCGTAGTAATAGCCGGGGCCTTCGTCGTCGTTCGGGCCCTCGATGTTTTGTGCGCCGATTTTGCGAAGCAGCGGAATGAACGCATCAACGGCGGTATTCGACTCCGCCCGAAACGCGATACGGTTTTCGTTCGCGATGTGATTCGGAGATTCGACGAAACCGAAAAATTCGGACGGGTCGCCGGGAGCGTTGTAGCTATTCCAGCCCGACCCCACGTCCTGACGTTCGCCGTAGCCGAGCGCGGCGAGGAGAGGATCGTAGAACGCGCGGGCCGTCGCGATGTCGGGCACGCGGAGGTCAATGTGATCGAGGATGCGCGGCATGAGGCCGAGTCTAGCTCGTGAATTGACCAAGCCAAGAACGAGGTGGATGCTGGCGCTCATGCGCAATCCCATTCCGAAGATCTGGCGACGCCGCATCGTGGGCACTGCGGGATTGCTGCTCGCGGTATGGGCCGTGGTGGCTGCGGCGGGATGGGCTGGTTATCTGGGCTGGGAGGCGGAGTTGTTCGCGAATTTTTCGATGGCTCCTGTTCTTGCCGCGGTGGCTGCAGTGGTATTGCTGGCTCTGTCTTTCGGACGGCTGGCCGCCGGACTTGGATGCGTGGCCTTCGTCATGGTCATTGGGTGCACGATGCTTCCGAAACCATGCCTGCCGGCGGGAGTTCCCGCAGGTGCCACGGTGAGATTTGCGACATGGAATGCCTGTCTGGGCGGGCTCAGCCCGCAGGCGGTCGTGCGATGGATCGAGGCCAACGATCCGGACGTCATCGCGTTCGAGGAGATCACGCAAAAACTGCATGGCGAATTGGAAAAACCGCTGCGTGCCCGCTATCCCTACTATCTCGGCAATCCGCGCAGCGGACCCGGCGGCCTGGCGATATTTTCCAAACTGCCAATTACGAATTGGCAGCGGCTGACTGGCAGGACGCATTTCGCTTCGTGCAATCTTCAATGGCCCGGCGGTCCGGTTTGCAAAATTGTCATCGCGCACACGCCCGCTCCGACGAGTGGCGGCTGGTATCGCGCGCGGGCCGATGTTTTGCATGAGGTCGCGGCGAGCGTAATGGGCGAGCCGCGGCCCTTGATCGTGCTCGGCGATTTCAATTCCACATGGGCCGTGAAGGATTTTCGCGATTTCTGCCGCGTGACGAATCTGCTGCCGGCGACCAATCATCTTCCCAGTTGGAATTCCGCGCTGCCCGGATGGCTGCGAATTCCCATTGATCATGTTCTGGCGCAGCCGTCGAATTTCCTCGTGGTTGCAACGGCCGCGGGCAGCGAGGGCTCGGGCAGTGATCATCTGCCGGTGCTCGCCGAGATCGAGCTTCGCCGGCCCTCCCTGACGGCGGCGCGTTGATTGCATGCGATTTTCCTGTCCCCCGCTGAATGGATCGCATTTTCTGCGCGCAATGAAGGGAAGCGTGCTGGGCGTGGTCGGATGGATGGCGCTTGCGTCGTCATTATGCGCGGAGCCGGTCTCCGTCCGCATCGTGGCGTCGAATCTGACATCCGGGAATCTGCAGTCCTATTCGCCGG
>JBOHXO010000664.1:0-4054 GCA_050737475.1 Chthoniobacterales bacterium | reverse complement strand
GCTCCAATATCAGAGCTTGAAAATATGCGGAGAGTCAGCGATAAAATGCTCCGATATCAGAGCAAAACAATTTCTTCACTCATGAAACACGCTTCTCTCACGTTAATTCAATTTACGGCGACGGTCTGCAGAGCGGCCACGTCAGTGCCTCCAGACCGGTCGGAATTTGAGCGCTCTTGAGAATCGCTAGGAGCTCTAGGTCGGTCCCGGGAGCGTCGACCGTATCTCGATGGAACATGAAAATCACCACCGTAATCTCAGCGCTCCTCGTGATACTTCTCACCATTTCCGCTCAGGCGGATACTGGCTACCAGTGGATCGATTCCATCAACCTCGTGCCCAAGAATTCAACCGGCTATTGCGGTTACCTCGTAGCATCGCCCAATGCTCCGACCTACTTCGCAGGCTCCTACACAACCAACTTCGGCCAGTCGCCTGATCTCAGTGACTATTCTGCAGATTTGGGAAGCGCGATCGTTGCTATCACCTACGGCCACTTGAGCGAGCCTCTGCCAAGAAATATGGTCGCATCCCCGCCATCGCCGGCCCTCGTTCAGAATTACCAACTCGATGTCGCGGCGATGCTGATCTGCCGCGAAATGTTTCGACAGGACTGGCAGGGCGCGAATTTCCCTGACGGCAAAACACTCGCCTATTTTCTAGCACAAGCGGGATGGACGGGCGATCCGAGCCACGTCATCGCGATCACGCTGGTCAAACCTCCGTTCCATCAAGATGAACTCGTCGCGGAGGGATTCAACAAAGGAGGAAATTGGGTTGCCAAGCGTTTCCCACAAATCGCCAATCCCGCTGTCCAATCCTTTGGATATGCGACTGGAGCCCGGCGTTACGGGCATGACCCGGATGGTGGACGGGTTAACGGCTTCTATTATGAAACCACTCTTCTTTGCACGGATGCGGTGTCGGTGCAGAGCGAAGCGCTTTACGACTATTGGAAGGTCGTGCCGTTCTTCAGCCAGCGTGGTGCGGGGCTGGGGACGACAAAGATTACCGGGCGCAAAGGCACACGTCTGATCCCGCGCGGCATCGTTGTGACCTCGAAGCAACTCGTCGGCCGCGCGCGGATCAAGGGCCATCTGCCTCCCGGAGTCTATTTCAACGGGCACACGGGGCGATTCACCGGCACGCCGCGCAAGGCCGGCACGCGCCGCGTGCAAATCACCGCGACCTACCGTCTGGTCGGAGGCGAGGGGGCGAGCGGCACGCACACGACCCGAGCGGTCATCCGCATCCGCCGCTAAACCTCAAAAGGAAAAATGCCTCCCGCCCAACGCCTCGAGCCGCTCGTTTTCCATAAAGCGCGCGACTGAGGCGCTGATAGCTGCGTCGTTCCGGGTTTTTGGCTTTATCCGCGATGTTCTTTTACCATGCGAGCGAGTCGAAGTGGCTGATATCAGGATAATAGATTCCTCGCCGCCAACCTCAATTTGTCATGAATGAGTGGACGAGTATCCGATCGATCTGCTGAATTGGTTTGCATTAAGCCGGGCACGATGATTCGCTTCGCGACGGCTACGTCCCAAATGGCTTTCAGTTGAGAGGACATAAGTGGGAACAGGTCACCAACCAACCCGCCCTCTTATGAAAAGTCTCTTCACACTTCACGCGGCACTCCGTCCTTCGTTCCTGCCCGTGGTCTTGCTCCTTGCTTTCACTCCCGCGTTGCATGCGACCCTTGATAATACGCTGCAGATGCAACTGGGCAATCCTTCCGGCGCGACCGCGGACTCGAACGATCACGACAATTATCTGCTCACGACTCGCACTGCTTCGGCGGTCGATTTCAGCGACAATCTCGGGGATCCGAATTGGGTGAGTTGGGATCTGACTTCGTCTGACATCGGCGACTCGGGCCGTCACACCTCCTTTTACCAAGACACCCTGCTTCCCTCGGGATTCAACCGCCTGACCGACGGCGACTACACCAACTCCGGCTATGATCGAGGCCACATGTGCCCATCATATGATCGCACCGACACTTGGGACAACAACAAGCTCGTGTTCTACATGTCGAACATCGTTCCGCAGACTTCCGACAACAATTCGGGCATCTGGCAGAGCTTCGAGGAATATTGCCAGGACCTGGCGCAGGAGGGCAACGAACTTCTCATCATCACCGGTCCGAGCCTGTTCACCGGCTTCGACATCCAGCCAAGCGGGGAAGCGGCTATTCCCGGCTATGTTTGGAAGATCGTCGTCGTTGTTCCGGCCGGCTCCGGCACGGCTGCCAGCCGCATCACCGTGGACACCCGCGTGATTACGATCAAAGTTCCCAATATCTCCGGGATCTACACCGATCCATGGGAGGACTACATCACCACTGCCAGCGAAATCGAAACGGACACGGGGCTGACCTTCTTCACGGACCTTTCCTCGACGATTGCCAATGCCCTGCGCGTCAAGGAAGACGCGGGCGAGGTGAGCACGACGAGCGACGGCGTCACGATCAGCCAGGTCTATGGTGGTGGTGGAAACAGCGGCTCGACTTACAAAAACGATTTCATCGAGCTCTACAACGCGGGTTCCACCGCAGTGAACCTCAGCACCTACGCGGTGCAATACACGGGCTCCACCGGAACGACTTGGTCCGTGACGAACCTGAGCGGCACCATCTCTCCGGGTCACTATTTCCTCGTGAAGGAAGCGGCGGGCGGAGGCGGAACGACCGACCTGCCCACAGCGGACGCGACAGGCACCATCAATCTCGCCGCAACCAGCGGTAAAGTGGCGCTTACCAACACGCAGACCGCACTCTCCGGCAGTAATCCGGTCGGCGGCGCGACGATTGTCGACTTCGTCGGCTTTGGCTCCGCGAACGCCTATGAAGGCACCGGCGCAGCACCTACGCTTAGCGCGACCGCGTCCGGCCTTCGCGGCAATGCCGGTGCGACAGACTCGAACGTGAACTCCGCCGACTTTTCAACCGGAGCCGTGAATCCCCGCAATGCCGCGATCGGCGGCGGTGTTCGCATCAGCCAGGTTTATGGTGGCGGTGGCAATAGCGGATCGACTTACAAGAACGATTTTATCGAGCTCTACAACTCGGGCACTGCGACCGTGAATCTCGCCAACTATGCCGTCCAATATGCGAGCTCGAGCAGCAGCAGTTGGTCGGCAACCAACCTCACCGGAACTCTTGCTCCAGGCCATTATTACCTCGTCAAAGAGGGTGCGGGCGGCGGTGGCACGACGGAACTTCCAACACCTCAAGCCACCGGCGCGATCAACATGTCCGCGTCTTCCGGGAAGATCGCTCTCACCAAAAACCAGACCCTGCTCAATGTCAGCAATCCTGTGGGAACCAGCGCCGTGATTGATTTTGTCGGGTTCGGCACCGCCAACGCATATGAAGGTGCGGGCGCTGCTCCGACGCTGAGCGCCACCACGGCTGCTCTACGAGCGGGTTCGGGAGCGACTGACACCGACAGCAATTCGGCGGACTTCAGTTCGGGAAGCGTGAATCCGCGAAACAACTAGCAAGGCTGTCCTCGGAGAAGGCGTAGCCGATCTGGATGAGCAGACACGCAGTTGGCTGGTTCCTTTCGTTGGCGCTTGTCGTATTGCTGATCTGCGTCGCGCTTTTGTGGCGTCAGCGTGACCGATCAAGCCCCGCGGCGGGTGACAGTTTCGCGTCGGCCGGAGCGTCCTTCGCTGTTGCGGCGCCGACTGCGACACCACCGCCAGACGTTTCCACGGTGCGCGCTTCGTTCACCGCGGAAATTAACGAGGTTCTCGCTCTAAAAACTGTTCGAGATCGAGCCCCGCGATTCGGGCGTCTTTTTAAGGAATGGTTCGATCGCGATCCGGAAGGTGCCCTTCTTTATCTCGAAAAGATGCCCCGGCAGAGAGAATACACAGCAGGGTTGTTGATCGCCCTTGGCGGCCTCGCAAAGACTGACCCCGATCGAGCGATTCGCCTTGCTGGAACAATGGCCACGCGCAAAGCGGACCTCATTGTTTTCAAGGCCTTGTTCGATCAGTTGGCTCGCGAAAACCCAAGCCAAGCGGCTGAGCTTCTCGATCACGTCCCAGC
>JBOHXO010000663.1:0-2715 GCA_050737475.1 Chthoniobacterales bacterium | reverse complement strand
GTGTAGCTCTGGCCGACGATCTGCCCGAGGCTGTTGATCCCATAGGCATAGCTGCTCACGCCGCCGAGCGTGCCGAGGTCGTGCATCGCCCCACCGTTGTAGAAAAATGCGTGCGTTGCCGCCTCCGCCGCGATGGTGCTGGATCCGACGATCTGGCCGGCGGTATTGACGGCGAGCGCCGTGCTCGAAAATCCGCCCAGCGTGCCGAGGTCGCTCATGGTTCCACCGGTGTAGGAAAATGCGTGGACAGTAGCGCCGCTCTCATCGATTTCGCTGTCGCCGACGATCAACCCGGACGTATTGATGCCGCGCGCCTCGCTGTAGAAGCCGCCGAGCGTTCCCATGAGGTTGATCGTGCCGCCGGAATAATAGAATGCCTCGGCGCCGTTGGGCGATTGAGCCTGGCCGACGACGGTGCCACCGTTGTTCACCGCATTCGCGCGGCTCACCGTGCCGCCAAGGTCGCTCATCACACCGCCGGTGTAGGAAAATGCGTGCGGGTTGAAACTCGTTGTCGAACTCACTCCGACGATCAGGCCGCTGTTGTTCAATCCATAGGCACTGCTGCCCGCTGCCGCGCCACCGCCGAGGACGCCGAGGTTCGTCATCACGCCGCCGGTGTAGGAAAATGCGCGCAGGTTGGTGTCGGCGGAAAGGTAGCTCTCACCAACGATCAATCCGGCATTGTTGATGCCGTAGGCGTAGCTGGCGTCGCCGCCCAATGTCCCGAGGCCAGTGAAATTGGAAAACGACTGCGCGGAAAGCGAGGCGATGGGCAAAGCAAGAGCGAGGCAGGCTGCGGATCGGAAAAGGAAGTTCATCTGGGAGTTATTCGAAAAAAATGTGTGCTGGTTGCGGGGCGGGGCGGAGTTTTTCCTCCCGGCGGGCGGAGCCTTGCGGCCCCTGCCCGCCGGGATTTGAAAATCAATCGGCGACCCAGTTGAAGGTCTCCCATGCGCCGCCCACGGATGTCCGGCTCGCCTTCAAGGTCGGCGAATTCGGATCGCACGTGAGGAAGAGATTGTTCGCGACGGAGCGAATGGCCACGGTGCCATCGGCCTGCGGCATCCAGCGGAAGCTTTCCCACGCGCCGCCGACGGAGGTGCGGTTCGCGATCACATACGGCGGACTTGCGAGGCTCAGGTCGGCGCAAAGGTATTTGCTGTTGGCCATTGCCTCGAAGCCGACCGTGCCATTGCCGGTCCCCTGGCTGGCGTCCACGCAAAGGAATTGCTCCCAGCCGCCGGGCGATGCGCGATTCGCGATCAGCGCATTCGCGCCGCCATTTTCGGCAGTGATGAATTTCGCGTTGGACTTCGCCTTCAGGCTGATCAACAGACCGATCGGCGTGCGCACCGGATCAATGAAGACGCCGCTGATCGCCGCGCCATACGCGCTGTGGTTCGTGACCCGGAACTGGACGCTTCCAGTCACATTCCACGAGAGATATTTGCCGGTCGAGAACGACGTCACCGTGCGCGCGTCGAGCACGCGGCCGGTCACGGTCTCGATGACTTCGATAAGCTCGTTGCGCTGGTTGGCCGTTTCCCAGTCGAGCGCGTAAAGCGACACCTGGTGATTCGCGCCGTCGGTGAAATTGAGGTTGATCGTGAAATTGCTGCCGTCGGTATTCGACGAGCTCCAGCGCCCGGCGACGCGATTCGCGCTGCCGGTCTGCGTCTGCTGCAGCGCGCGCACATCGACGCTGGCGGACGACCATTGCTCGTTGCCCTGGCCGGTGAGGCTCCACGTCACGTTCCCCGCGATGGAGGGATTATTGACGCTCGCATCCTGGCTCGTGACATATCCCTCCGTGCCATACGCGCCCTTCCACGTCCCTTTCGAGGTGGTGTCCATCTTCACAAAACTCGCACGTGTGTATTTATAAGCGGCGATGGAATTTTTGACCGCGGTGGCGATTGCCGCGGTGGCGGTCGCATCCGGGTGAACATTGTCCGGGAAGTGCGAGCCCATCCCCGATGTGGCCGTCTTCACGTCAATCATCGGCGCATTCGTGTCGGCCGCGATCGTCGGAACGAGCGGCGCAATCACGTTGTTCACGATGTTCGGATCAATCCCAAAGGCATTGCTCCCGTAGCAATAGGCCGGCGTCGCGATGAAGACCTCGGGATGCGAGGGCAGCCAGCGAAACGCCGTGATGAGATCCTTGTATTGCGAGACGAACAGCGACTGGTAGGTCGAAGCCCACGAACCGCTGTAGGAAAACGACGCGTCGTTCGTTCCGAGCATGATCACCACGATATTCGGCGCGAAGTCCTTCGCCTGCTGGTATTGAGCGGCATCCACGTAGGCGGGGTGATATGCGGGATTTCCGCCGACGAGCTTGAGCAGCGAGAGGCCTCCGAGGCCGTAATTCTGCACAAAATAATTCGAGCCAAGTTGCGTCCCCAGTCCGGTCGGGTAGGCGTCCTGGTGCGAGACGATGTGGCCGTATGTAATGCTGTCGCCCACGCAGGCCACGCGAATTTGATCAGCCATTGCGTGCTGGATTAAAAAAATGTTTGCGGTAACATTGATTCCAAGAAAAAACGACCACGTGGCTAGGAACTTCGATAATTTCATGCGGTTCAAGGGGCGGGATTGCGGAGGCACCATCTCATGAGAATGAAAAAGCGCAATGATCAAAAGTCTCGAACATTTGACCAATCGTCTCATTTTCCGTTGACGAAATCCACCCCGACTGTTACCGGGCCC
>JBOHXO010000662.1:0-4077 GCA_050737475.1 Chthoniobacterales bacterium | reverse complement strand
GGCGCGCCCATGCCCGGCGGGTTGCTGTTTTCCATTCTGCTCGGCACCCACGCCCCGGCATGCGCCGTCAGCACGGATCTCGTCGTGAATCTGCAGGGTAACGCAATCACACTCTCCCGTCGCCTTTGGGAAAAGGGCGTGCGCGACGCCCGCACGTTTCGTCTCGTAGTTCGAAGCGAGAGTCCGCGGCGCACGACGCTGGCTGTCGTCTCGCCATTTTCCAGTCACTTTTTTCTGCTTCGCGAATGGGTTCGCTCCGCCGGACTCGATCCCGACCGCGACGTGCGCATCATTGTACTGCCGCCGCCGCTCGTGGCGGAAAACATGCGCGAGGGACAAATTGACGGCTTCTGCGCCGGAGAGCCGTGGAACTCCGGCGCCGCGCTCGCGGGCGAGGGCTGGATTGTCGCGACGAGCGCCACGCTCGCGCCGGACCATCCCGAAAAAGTTTTCGCGCTGCGGCACGATTTGAAGACCCGCCAGCCCGAGGCATGCGCCGCTTTGCGCGCGGCGTTGGTGGAAGCCTGCCGCTATTGCGACCAGCCCGGGAATCGTGAGGCGGTTGCCGACCTCCTCGTGGAACGCGCCATCTTTCCGCTCGCAAAAAGCGTCCTGCGCAACTGCCTCGTCGGCCCATTCCACAACGGCTTTGAGCTCATCGACGGGCGACGCCTATTCATCTCCTTTCATCGTCACGATGCCAACCGCGCCACCCGCGAGCGGGCGCAGTGGTGCCTGCGTTGCCTCACCGAATCAAACACCGTCCAGCTCAACGCCCGGGCACGCCAGCAATGTCTCGATGCCTTCATCGAGCGTCCCGAAACGGCTGGAACACTCGTTGTCCGCCCCCGCAAATCCCCCGCGGCCACTCATCGAACCAACCCAACCCACGCCATAAAATGAACCTCGCCGACCTTCGCAAATCCGGGCACCTGCCCACGCTCATCACGTCATTCCTGTATTTCGACGTCAGCTTCATGGTCTGGACTTTGCTCGGGCCGCTCGGAGCACAAGTGGGAAAAACCCTTGCGCTTTCGCCGGAGCAAAAAGGCGTGATGGTGGCCTTTCCGATTCTCGCCGGCGCCATCCTGCGCATTGTGCTCGGACTGCTCGTGGATCGCATCGGCGCCAAACGCACCGGCGTCATCGCGCAATTGATCGTGGCCGCGGGGCTTTTCTGCGCCTGGCATTTCGGACTGCCGAGTTATTTCTCCACGCTGCTCATCGGCATCATTCTTGGCTTCGCGGGAGCCAGCTTCGCAGTCGCACTTCCGCAGGCCGGCCGCTGGTATCCGCCGCACATGCAAGGCCTCGTAATGGGACTCGCCGGCGCGGGCAACGTCGGCGTCGTGATTGACAGTCTGCTCGCTCCGCGAATCGCCGCGGCCTACGGATGGCAAAGCGTTTTCGGATTCGCATTGATCCCGATCCTGCTCGTCTTCGTGATCTATACGATCTTCTCGAAGGACGCCCCCGTGGAGGTCAAACCCAAGCGCCTGGCTGACTATGTGAACCTGCTCAAGCAGCGCGACGCGCATTGGTTCTTCTTTTATTACACGGTGAGCTTCGGCGGCTTCGTCGGCCTCGCCAGTTCGTTCGTGCTCTACTTCACCTCGCAATACGGCCTCACGCCCGTTCACGCCGGTGACTTCGCCGCCCTCGCCACACTTTGTGGTGCGCTGCTGCGTCCAGTGGGCGGTGCGATTGCCGACAGAATCGGCGGCATCCGCTCGCTCACGATTTTTTATTCGAGCGCAGGCATCGCGTTGATCGGCGCGGCTCTCATTGCTCCCATTTACGCAAACCTCGCACTGCTCCTGGTCGCCAGCGGTTCCTTCGGCATGGCGAATGGCTCCGTCTTCCAACTCCTGCCGCAGCGCTTCGCCCGTGAGATCGGCGTCATGACCGGTCTCGTCGGCTGCGGCGGCGGTATCGGCGGTTTCCTGCTCGCAACGCTGCTCGGCTACTCGAAGGGCTGGACGGGAAATTATTCCAGCGGACTGCTGATCTTTGCCTCGCTCTGCGCGATCGCGCTCGGCGGATTGTGCCTCGTAAAAACCCGCTGGCGCAGCACCTGGGGCGCCATGAGCGGCGCGCGGATCTAGCAACGACGCATGAAGCTGCGCATCACCAGTCACGGAATCGCCTCCGCCCGCCACAACGAAAGTGAAGACGTATTTGCCGTCACCGCGCTCGAAGATGGCGGCGCGCTCTGCGTGCTTTCCGATGGTGTCAGCGCCGCGCGCGAACCCCGCCGTTGCGCCGAGCGGGTGGTGCGCCTCATCTCGGAAAACTTCGCAGCACGCCCGCGCGCCTGGTCCATTCAGAAAACGCTCGCACGCCTCGTCGAGCAGGCGAACAACAGCCTCTACGCGGAAGGTGCGTATCGTGATGGTGCGGCATCGATGCAGGCCACGCTGGCCGCCGTCTGCCTTTCCGGCTCGCACCTTTGCGGAATCAATATTGGCGACTCGCCCGTTTTTTTGCTGCGCGACAACAGCGTGAGGCGCCTCAGCCATGCACACACCGCCCGCAATGCCGACGGATTCGATCTCCTCACCAGCGCGGTCGGCATGGGTGATGCTCAATCTCTTCATGGTTTCGACGAACCAGTCAGGGAGGGGGACATGCTGGTCATCACATCCGACGGACTCACCCAATTGCTGGACGACGCGAGGCTCGCGGAACTGGCGCGAAAATTCCGGTCCGCGCGAAGCCTGCTCGAGGAAGCACTTGCCGCCCATCCATCCCCGGACGCGGACGACCTCAGCGCCATTATCGTCGAGGTCGAGGACATCGGGCCCGACTCGGAAGCAGCGCCACTCATCCCATTCCCCCGACCCGCAAGAAATGAAATCTGCGATGACTATCATCTGCTTCGCACGATGGCAGGCAACGATCGCGTGTGGCTCGCCGAGAAGGATGGCAGGCGCTTCGTCCTGAAGTTTGTTCCGCAGGAAGTCGAAACCGATGACAGCGGCTCGATCTCCGCACGATTTGCCACCGAGGCGTGGAATGCCTGCCGTTTCGACAGCGACTACATCGTGCGCGGCCGTCGCCCGGAGAGCCGATCGCCACATTATTACGTGATGGAATACATCGAGGCGCCAAGCCTGAGTTTCCTGCTCAAGTCGCGCCGGCTCAGCGTGGATGAAGCCGTCAGCCTCGGACGTTTCCTTTGCCATGCGGCCCAATGGCTCCTGCGGCATGAAATGGTCCACGGCGATCTCAAGCCCGACAACATCATCGCCATTCGCAAGGGCGATGACATCGCGTTCAAGCTGCTCGATCTCGGACTCGCTTCCCCGATCTTCACGGAATCCGGCGTCTCAGGCACACCGAGTTATCTCGCTCCCGAGCGCTTCAACGGAGCCGCGCTCACCGAACGCACGGAGATTTTTTCCATCGGTGCCACGCTCTACGAAATGCTCACGGGCCGGCCGCCGCACGGCCGGATCGAGCGCTTTCAAAAGCCCGCGTTCAAGCCTCCGCAGAAGCCAAGTCGCTGGAATCCGAACGTGCCGCCGTGGCTCGACGCCGTGATTTTGAACTGCCTCTCGCTTCGCCAGCAGACCCGCTTCCAGGCTTACTCCGAACTGCTCTTCGCGCTCGAGCATCCCGGCGCCTCCGACACCCCCCACTACGAGCCGCTGCTCGTTCGAAACCCGCTCCGCTTTTACCAGATCGGTTTCTGGTTGCTGCTGATCGCAACCCTGCTCCTGCTCCTCAAGCTCTTTGCCTCGCCATGACGATTCCGCAAATACCCGTCACCGCACCTTTCGACGCCTCGCAACGCGCCTGGCTCAATGGCTATCTCGCGGGTCTGTTCAGCTCGAATGGCACCGCGCCGGCGCACAGCGACGACGCCCTGCCCTCGCGAGGCCCGCTCCTTTTCCTCTGGGGCTCGCAAACCGGCGGCGCCGAAGGACTCGCACGCCGCTTCGCAAGAGACGCGAAAAAATCCGGCTTCGACGCCCGCGCCGTCGGACTCGAGGACTACGCCGCCGTGGATTTCGCAGCCGAGAAACGCATCGCCATCGTCACCAGCACCTACGGCGACGGCGAGATGCCCGACAA
>JBOHXO010000661.1:0-3158 GCA_050737475.1 Chthoniobacterales bacterium | reverse complement strand
GATCGAGGACAAGAAGAAGGGTCACAAACCCGCCAAGGTCGCCGAACCGGACGACACCAATGTGGTCGATCTCATGTCGGCGCTGCGCGCCAGCCTGGGCGCCTCGGTTTTCAAATACATAGAGCGTGGAGCGGGGCGCATCCACCACCAGCGCGTATTTCTGCAGCGAATTGAATTGCAGCAGATAGCGCGGCACACGGTCGGTCGGTCGCTCGAGCTGGTAGCGCGCCAGGCGCACGCGCGAAATTCGCAATACCATCCGTGCCCGCGTCGAGGCGTGGTGCGGGGAAATGTGCGCCGCGGCCGCTTAGGCGCCGGAAATCGTCAACGCGAAAGCGACAACGAAACGCGAATGTGACGAAATCGTAACATTCGTGTTTTTTACGTCCGGGAATTCCCTTCTATTGGTAGGTGTCCTGTAACCCAATCCATCCCATGAAGACCCGCACTCTCCTGCACCTCAGTTCCGCCCTCGGGCTCATCCTGACCGCCAATACGCAGGCCGCCGTCCAGCTCAGTGGCGCCGGCGCCAGCTTCCCCGCCCCGCTCTACCAACGCTGGGCCTCCGAATACAACAAGGCCAACCCCGACGTGCAGATCAATTACCAGTCCGTCGGCTCCGGCGCGGGCATCAAGCAATTCACCGCCGGCACGGTGGACTTCGCCGGCAGCGACGCCGCGATGAGCGATGCCGAAATTGCCGCCGTCAGCAGGGGCGCCGTGATGATTCCGGCCACCGCGGGCTCAATCGTCATCGCCTACAACCTGCCCGGCATCGCCGACCTCAAGCTCTCGCGCGACGCCTACGTCGGCATCTTCATGGGCAAGATCACGAACTGGAACGACCCGGCCATCGCCAGGTCCAACCCCGACGCCAAGCTCCCCGACCTGCCCATCAGCGTCGCCTATCGCTCCGACGGCTCCGGCACGACCTTCGTCTTCACCAAGCATCTCGCGGCTATGAGCGCGGACTTCGCCAAGGACATCGGCAGCGACAAATCCGTGGAATGGCCCGTCGGCGCAGGCGGCAAGGGCAACGACGGCGTCACCGCCCTCATCAAGCAGACGCCCGGCACCGTTGGCTACGTCGAATTCGGCTACGCGGCGAACAATGGCCTCGCCATGGCCACGCTCGAAAACAAATCCGGCAAATTCATCAAGCCCGACGAAAAGAGCGGCGCCGTCACGCTGGCCGGCCTCGAACTGCCCGCCAACCTCCGCGCATGGCCCGAGGATCCCGCCGCCGAGACCGCCTATCCCATCGCCACCTTCACATGGCTCCTCCTCTACGGAAAATACGACGACGCCGCAAAGCTCGACGCGCTCAAGGGCTTCGTGAAATGGGGCCTCACCGACGGCCAGAAACTCGCGCCCTCGCTCGGCTACATTCCGCTGCCGGAAAGCGTCGTCGCGAAAGACCTTGCCGCGCTCGAGACCGTCAAATAATTGGAATTTGCCGGTCGTCGCATCGGTCATATAGGTCCCTATAAGTCCCATGCCTTCCGACCTCGAAGCAGGGCGGCGGAAAAGCCGCCGCCCCGACATTTTCCTGATCCTCTGCGCGATCGCGTCGGTGGCCACCATCGTCACGCTCGCGTGGATGATTTTTGAAATCGCGCACCAGAGCGTCCCGGCCTTCGAAAAATTCGGCCTCGGCTTTCTCACGGGCGGCAAGTGGCAGCCGAACCGCGACATCTTCGGCGTGCTGCCCTTCCTCATCGGCACCGGCGTCAGCTCGCTCATTGCCATCGTGCTCGCGCTGCCGCTCGGCCTCGCCGTCGCCGTTTTCCTGAGCGAGGATTTTCTGCCGCCGCCCGCACGCCAGGCGATCCGCTTCACCGTGGAAATGCTGGCCGCCATTCCGTCGGTCGTCTACGGCCTGTGGGGCATCTTCGTCGTCGTCCCGCTCTTGCTGGATTTCGGCCGCTGGGCCGTCCCGCATTTCAAAGGCATGCCCGTCCTTGGTACGCTCTTCGCTCCCATCCCCTACGGCAATTGCATGCTCACCGCCAGCCTCGTGCTGGCACTCATGATCCTGCCGACCATCACAGCCATCTCCCGCTCCGCCCTCGTCGCCGTCCCGTCCGCGCTGCGCGAAGGCTCCTACGCTCTCGGCGCCACGCGCTGGGAGACCATCTTCGGCGTCCTGCTGCCCACCGCGGCGCCCGGCATCGTCGCCGCCACCATCCTCGGCCTCGGCCGCGCCATGGGCGAGACGATGGCCGTCGCCATGCTCATCGGCAACAGCCCGCGCCTCACCGGCTCGCTGCTTGCCCCCGCCGGCACGCTCGCCAGCCTGCTCGCCAACCAGTTCGGCGAAGCCGACGGCCTGCAAATCTCCTCACTGATGTATGCCGCGCTCATTCTCATGCTGCTCACGCTCCTCGTGAACATGGCCGGCGAAATGGTGCTCCGCTACACGCAACGCAGAACCGCCGGCATCCGATGAAAATAAAAATTCGAAATTCGAAATTCGAAATTCGGAATGGAGTCCCGCGTAGCGCGCGGCTCGATCATTTCGCATTTCTCATTTCGCATTCCCCATTCTCCTCATGACGACCGCCGACACTCCGCACTTCTTCCACGCCGCCGCTCGCGGATCGTTGCGCCGTGCCATCATCAATCGCGCGCTCAACGTCGTCTGCGTCATCCTCGCGATGCTCACGTTCGTCCCGCTCATTTCAATTCTCTACCTGCTCCTCGAAAAAGGCCTCCCGCTGCTGGACTGGCACGTCTTCACGGAACTCCCGCCCGCCGCCGGCCAGCCCGGAGGCGGCTTCAGCAACGCGGTCGCCGGCACGCTCATCATGGTCGGCATCGCCATCGCGTTCGCCACGCCCTTCGGCGTGCTCTCGGCCATCTACGTCAACGAATACGCGCCCAATTCCAAGCTCGCCCACGGCGTGCGCTTCGTCGCCAAGCTCCTCACCGGCATCCCGTCCATCATCTGCGGTGTGTTCGCATACGCCGTCGTCGTCCTCGCGCAGGTCAACGGCCAGCCCCTCGGCTTCTCCGCAATGGCAGGCGGCTTCGCGCTCGCGATCCTCACACTGCCAACCATCATCCTCACCGCGGAACAGGCGCTCCTCGGCGTGTCGAAATCCTACCGCGAAGCCTCCTACGGCCTCGGCGCAACGAATTTCCAGACGATCTGGCGC
>JBOHXO010000660.1:0-2281 GCA_050737475.1 Chthoniobacterales bacterium | reverse complement strand
CCTCTCGCCAGTTCGACCGCTCCGTAAAAAAAATCCGTCGGCACTTTTGCCGAAAGAGCGGCCTGCCAGCGCGCCTCGCGGCCGCCCGCGTAAACGAAGGCGATTCTCACTTGAGGAACCGCCTTTTCAACAAGCGGAGAATTTTTTCCGAGGCAATGAAAGGCGCGATGCAGGCGTGGATCAAGCCACCCACGATCCTTCCGGGCCCGGAAAGAATCGAAAAATGCCGTGACGAAAGCTGGAGCGCGACGGGGAGAAATACGCGGATGCTTTTGCTTTCGTTCACCCAGCGCTCGAGCGCCGCCATATCGGGTCCCCGGCCATGAATGATGCGCACCTTGCAACGGCCGACCGCGGCGGGCATCACCGTGCGCAAATTGTATTCCGTCGGCAGGACGTAGAACGGCACCGGCGAACGATATAATGCCTCGCGAAATGCCGGCTGGTCACTGTCCATGCGACCGGTTTCGGCGACCTCCTTTTCGTAAGTTTTCAGCCAGTCCTGGAAAAGCGTTTTTACCGCGTCGGTGCGCCGATAGGCCATCACGCCGGTATTCAATTCCGTGAAACAATTCGGGGTGACGAACGGTCTGTCGTGACGATAGGGCGCGTGCGCAACGGCGAGATCGAAGCGGTCGAGAAGTTCAAACAGGTCGCCGACCGGCGCGCAGACAACCGTGTCCGTATCGAGAAAGACGGTGCGCTCAAATGGCGTGTCGCAAAGCGGCGCAATTTTATCAATGAACGAGTGGCGGGGATTTTCGATCGCGCGGATTTCGTCGAAGAGCTCCGCGGGCAGGCCCGATTGGTCCGTGTAAACCGCAATGCGCACGCCGGGCATGTGCCGGCGAACCGACCGCACGGACGCGAGCATCTCGCCGAGGTGTCGCGGCCCCGTTGCGATGTAAAGAAATCCAATGTCTCCGGCGGCTGCCATGTGTCAGGTCTTCCGCGTTTCGAATTGATGCGGCCAGCCCTGCACCATCACCGGCGCATCGCCCCAGACACGCCGCAGGATTTCGTCGGTAACTTTTTCGGCGAAGCGCGAGTTCATCCGCGCGACCGCAGTGCGAATGCGATACGAGAGGCTGTTGAGGTCAAACGGCCCATTGTAGCGGCGGCCAATTTCCGCAATTTCGCGCATGCGTTTCCACCCCCCCGTCGAGGTCTTTGTGTCGTCGTAGTAGCGGATTTCCGCGAGCGTATCCTCGATGGCCACGACCACGTCGCACTTCGCAGCGAGACGGAGAAGAAGTTCCCAATCCATCGCGTAGTGAAGATTCACGTCGAGCCCCCCCACTTCGAGAAACAGGTCACGACGGAAAAACATCGCGGGCTGCACGACGCGGTAGGCGGTCTTGAGATGGCGTCGGTTGAATGGCCGGAATGGAACCGTGTAAATCTCCGTGCCATCGCGGCGCACCTTCGCGCCACGCCCGAAGACCACTCCTGCGCCGGAATTTTCCATGAAGGTCCTTGCCACACATTGCAAAGCACCGGGACGAAACCGGTCATCGGAATTCAACCAGCAGGTGATTTCGCCCGTTGCCGCGCGCATCCCCTTGTTGATGCCGTCGCTCTGGCCTTCATCGGCCTCGCGAATGATGCGCATTGGAAGGCGGTCCTTGTAGCGTTCGAGAATCCGCGGCGTTTCGTCGGTGGAAAGCGCGTCCACGACGATGTGCTCGAGGTTGGGATACTGCTGCGCCTCGATGCTGAGCAGCGTTTCCTCGATGAATTCCGCCTGATTGAAGGTCGGAGTGATAACCGAAATTTTCGGAAGCATGTAGAGTGGCTTCGCGCGATTTCCAACCGACGGACCGAGCGGGAAATTAACGCGTTTAGGAATCTTTTCGCTCGACGGACTTGAGACGTTCGTCGGTGCGCAGGGCGGATCTCGTGAGACCTTTCAGGATATCAACCATCGCGTTTTCCGCGCGTTTTCCCGTTTCGACTTCACGATTAAAAATGACCGATTGCCGGCTCGTCGCCTTATCCAGTTTGTTGAGGCGTTGTTCGAGTTCGCCGAGCTTGGGGTCGTGGACGCCGGGGCTTCCGTGTGGCGCGGTCAGAAGAAACTTTTGCAGCCTCAGTCGGATGCGCGGCAGGCGATGCCATATCACCAATGCGGTGATGGCAAAGAAAGCCGTCGTGACGATCACGCTCGCGACGATCGAAATGAGAATGATGAGCGCGGTGTTCACGAGGCGGCGGCGGCCATGCTGACTTGCACGGGTTCGGCAGGCTTCCATTGTGCGAGGAAGTTCGCGCGTTCCGCATC
>JBOHXO010000659.1:0-2559 GCA_050737475.1 Chthoniobacterales bacterium | reverse complement strand
GTATTGCATTGACCTCCACACGAAGGAGGCCCGCCACCGCGGCGAAACCGAGCGGCGCCTCCATTGCCTGCAGGCATGGCGCGACACGCCGCTCTACACCGACCGTGAACGTGCCGCTCTCGCATGGACCGAGGCCGTGACCCGCCTCGTGGATGCGCATGTTTCCGACGAGGTTTTTGCGGCCGTGAAAAAGGAATTCACCGACGCCGAGATCGTGAATCTCAACCTCGCCGTTGTTACGATCAACGCCTGGAACCGTTTCTCGATCAGCTTCCACGTCGTGCCGCAGGCCTGAGACCCATGAAATGACGGACCAGCAAATCAAGGCCGCGCGCCGCTCGAATCTGCTGATGTATCTTTTCAGCGGGCTCTCGATCTCGACGTGGGCGCCGATGATTCCCTTCGCGAAGGTGCGCATGCACTTGAACGAAGCCGATCTCGGCATGGTGATCTTCATGACGGGATGCGGCTCGATGGTGATGATGCCGTTGAGCGCCGTGGTCGCGAACCGGCTCGGAACCCGCACGATCACGGTGATCGCCGCGGCGCTCATCACCGCGTTGCTGCCTCTGCTCGCCGTGGTCTCGCATCCATGGATCCTCGGTGCATGCCTGTTCGTGCTCGGCGCGTCCATGGGCGCGAGTGGCGTGGCGCGCAACAGCCAGGCCGTGATCGTGGAGCGATACGTCGGGCGCCCGATCATGTCGTCGTTTCATGCATTCTTCAGCCTCGGCTGTCTCGCGGGTTCGCTGATGATGAGCCTGCTGCTGCACCTCGGCTGGAGCTTGATCGCATGCGCGTCGGTGATGGCGGCGATCGTCGGCATCATCGCCCTCACGAATTGCTCCGACCTGCTCCCGCATTCCGAGGATCGAAAACTCGCCGGCGCAAAATTCGCGCTGCCGCGGCGCGGCGTGCTGTTCCTCGGCCTGCTCTGCTTCATCACGTATCTCTCGGAAGGCACGGTGCTCGACTGGGGCGCGGTCTATTTGCGCTTCTCGCGCGGCTTTGCGCCGGCGCAGGCGGGGCTCGGTTTTGCGGCCTTTGCGGTCGCGATGGCAACGGGACGGCTGTGCGGAGATTTCATCACGCATCGGATCGGACGCGAACGCATCATGCTCTTCGGCGGATTGCTTGCGTCGGCGGGCTATCTCACGGTGATTCTTGTTCCGTTTGCGCCGGTGGCGCTTGTGGGATTCGTGATGATCGGCGCGGGACTGTCCAACGTCGTGCCCGTGCTGATCAGCGCATCTGGGCGCGTGCCGAACGTGCCGCCCGCCGTTTCCATCGCCACGGTCTCGACCGTCGCCGCGGTGGGATTGCTCTCCGGGCCGGCGTTGATCGGTTTCGTCGGAAACGTCTTTGGCCTGTCCACCGCCTTCGCCGGTCTGGCCGCGCTGCTGCTTGTCCTCGCCTTTGGCCGCCGCGCGGTGCGCTGACGGCACTCATCAACCGCGGCGCAGTTTCAAAATACGCGCGGCCTCACGCCGACCGGTGACGTAGGCGCCACGAACGCTTGACCGATACGCGCTGATCGTCGCCTCGCCCGCGAAGAACAGCCGCCTCGCCACGGGGCGGGAGAGGATTTCGTAGTCGTCGGGTGTCGCGCCCGGCGGGATGTGCGAATACGCACCGTGGCAGAACGGGTCGGAATACCAGCGCGAGCGCAGCACAGCCTCGGGGTCGGGAATATTTTTGCCGTAGGTGCCGCGCAGCACGGACATGCCCTCGGAGACGATGCGCTCGTCGGAAAAATCCTCGCAGCGGATTGCATATTCGCCGCCAAGCAACGCCATGAAGATCGGCTGATCCGTCCACTTGCGCGCGTTCACCCACACGCCCCACTGGCCGGGCTCGTTGCGCTGGCGCATCACGAACGTCGCCCCGCGCTCCCAGAAAACCTTCGGGAAGCGCAGATAGACCTTGTTGTCCGTGCCCATGTTGAGGCGGGCGATGGCCTGCCGCTTGGACGCAGGAAGCGGTGGGGAAAATTGCACCTGCTTCGTCTTCAATACGCCGAGCGGCAGCGTGACGACGCAATACTGACCCTCGAACGATCCGCGGTTTGTTTCGACGCGCACGCCCCTGTTGTTGTGAGCGATGCCCCGCACGATATGGCCGAAGCGGATGTCGATGCCGCGGGCCAGCGCATGCACGAGCTGCACATAGCCGTTGGAGAAGGCGCGATCCTGCACGCCGAGGTTTTTGTCGGTGTCGGTGTAGTAGAGCGACAGGTCCGAGAGCATCGCCGAGCGCAGTTCGCCGAAGAAAACGCCGCAGTAGAATTCCATTCGCGCGCGTTGCTGGGGCGTGAAGGTGATCATGTCGAGTGCGGCGGTGATTCCGGCCTCCATCGAAATGTCGGGTTGTCCCGACTCAAAGCGTGCCCGGGCGATTCCTTCGAGCACCGACAGGACCAGGCTGAAGTCCTCGAGCAGGGCCTCCGTCTGCGCGTCGGTGAATGGAACGCCGTCCGGGCCGCGCAGCGCGATGTCGGCAAACGGCGTCCAGACCGTGCGGATGCCGAACTTTTTCGCGAGCGGGGAGAGGGGACTGCTC
>JBOHXO010000658.1:0-5174 GCA_050737475.1 Chthoniobacterales bacterium | reverse complement strand
GTCGTGGCCCACGTCGAGGGCCTCGAACCGAACACGAAGCATGGATTCCACATCCACCAATTCGGCGACGTCAGCGCACCCGACGGCATGGCCACCGGCGGGCACTACAATCCCGAGAAGCACGAACACGCTCTCCCAACGATGGAGATGCGTCACGCCGGCGACTTTGGAAATATCGAGGCGAATGCCCAGGGCGTCGCCGACTACGAGATCACCGTGGACAACATCACGCTCACCGAAGGCAAGGACGCCATCATCGGTCGCGGCGTGATCGTTCATGCGAAGCCCGACGACGGCAGTCAGCCGACCGGCAATGCGGGCGCCCGCCTGGCACAGGGCGTGGTCGGCGTGAAAAACACCGCGCCTCCCGCGAAAAAGTAAAAGCCGCCAACGCCTCATCGAGGCGGCCCTGACATCGGCAGGGCGGTTTCAACGAAACCGCCGATATATTCTAGCCGACCAGCACGGGACCGCTTCCCGCCGGCGAAAGCGCGCGCAGTTTTTCGATCACGGCCGGCACGATCTCGAGTGCCGCGTCCACGTCGGACTCCGTGTTGAAGCGGCCGAACGAAAACCGAAGGCTGGCGCGTGCGCGGCCATTGGAAAATCCCATCGCCTTGAGCACGTGCGAGGGATGCACCGAGCCGCTCGTGCAGGCCGAACCGGCCGAGCAGCAAATGCCACGCTCGTCGAGGAGCATGAGCGCGCCCTCGGCCTCGATGCCGTCGAATGCGAGGTTGGTGGTGTTTGGCAGGCGATTCTCGCGATCGCCATTCACCTCGACGCCGGGCACGCGTGAGAGAATTTCGTTTTCGAAGCGGTCGCGAAAGGCGCGCACGCGGGACTGCTCGTCCGCCATGTGCGTCGCGGCGACTTCCGCGGCCTTGCCGAGTGCGACAATGGACGCGACGTTTTGCGTGCCGCCGCGGCGCGAATCCTCCTGGCTGCCACGGAGCCACGGCGTGAAGCGGACTTTGCGGTTCACGTAAAGAACGCCGACACCCTTCGGGCAATGCAGCTTGTGGCCGGAGACGGAAAGAAAATGGATGCCGGCATCCGCGAGATTAAGCGGAATTTTGCCGATGGCCTGCACAGCGTCGCAATGGAAGAGCACTTTTTTTGCGCGGCAGATTTCCGCGACGCGCTCGACCGGGAAGAGGACGCCTGTTTCGTTGTTTGCCCACAACAGGCTCACGATGGCGGTGTCGGGGCGGATCGCCTTTTCGAGTTTGTCGAGATCGAGCTGGCCCGCGGCATCCACCGGCAGCCACGTAACCTCGTAACCCTTGCGCGCAAGATGCTCGCATAATTTCATCGTCGCGCTGTGCTCGACGCCGCTCGTGATAATGTGCGTGCGGTCCGGATCGAGCGCGATGGCGGATTGAATCGCCGTGTTGATGGACTCCGACCCGCAACTCGTGAACACGATCTCCGCCGGCTCGCAGCCGAGCAATCCGGCAACCCGCTCGCGGGCGACCTCGACAGCCTGCTGCGCGCGCTTGCCGAAGCGATAGGCGCTCGACGGGTTGCCGTAGTAGTCGCGCAGCCACGGCAGCATCTCCTCCACCACGGCGGGATCAACCTGCGTCGTGGCGTTGTTGTCGAGATAGATGATGCGTTCGTCGCTCATTGAGTGAACCGGATAATATACGAAAGCGCCCCTTGTCATGGCAACCCTGCGTCATACGGCCGCTCAGCAGGACGCGAAATGGCATTGTCGCCGCGCGGCGAAATCCGCATCCTCCGCGCGATGAAAGATCTTTGGCGCGGACTCAGCGACCCGGCCCGGCAACGGCTCTCCCAACGCGACTACCAGGCCGCGAGCGTCGAGGAACGCATCGCGACAACCGGCCTCGAGGGCGGCCAGGCGCTGGCGTCGGAGGGCGCATTGCGCGAGGCAGGAGCGTGGATTCCTGGCGTGGAGATTTTTCATCGCGTGATTCACGCGCAGCGCCTGCGCGGCGTGTTCGGCGAGTTCGGCAGGCAGGGCGAAGGCACGCTTGGCCGCATCGGATTCTGGCCGAGGCAATGGGCCGCGGCGCGGATGTTCGCCGGCACCGCGAAAGGTTTCCACATCCACCCGCCGTTCGTGCCGGAGAGCGAGGAGCCCGCCGCGTGGTTCGCAAAACTTTTTCCCGCGAATGCCGAGGACGAAAATTTTTCGCTGCGCCCCTACGACCGCGAGCAATGGGACGTGATGTTCGTCGCTCAGGGCCGGCTGGAAATGTTTCTCGTGGATGAACGCGCCGGCATGCCGCGCCGCCGCATGCGCTTCATCATTGACGGCGACAACCATCGCGGGCCGAACACGGTCGGTGTCGTGATCCCCGCCGGCGTCGCCCACGGCATGCGCTCCGAGGGCTCGGAGGACGTCGTGATGGTCTATGGCACGTCCGCGGTTTTCACGCCGGAATTCGAGGGCCGCATCGCCGCCGGGATCGAAGCGCCCACGCTACCGCCGGAATGGGCCGTCGTCTGGGAAGGCGCTTGAACACTACGCCTGCGGCTGCAACTTGCCCGGACGCACGTAGATTTCGTTGCCGTCGAGATCCAGGTCCGCTCCAACGCGCGTGTAATGCTGGCGGATCCATTCGTAAACCGGCGCGGCCCAGTTTTTGAACCGTGATATTTCCGTGTCGTTGATGTCGCGCTGGTCAATCACGATCACGGCGGGATTGTTTTCCCGGAGATCATTGATCATCTCCTCCTTGAAATTCCGGCCCGCACTCGCGTTGTCCACGTAGAGATTTTTGAGATACGAGGGCCGATTCGTCATGAAGTTGATGGTCGGCGAATACGGAAATGTCACGACCCACTCGCCGGGCTGCGAATTGTCCATGATGAGATCGTGGATCGCCTGAATGCGATCCCGCTCGCGCTCTTTCAACAACACGCGCACGCCATTTTCGGCCACGACTTCGCTCGAGCGTTTGCGTGCAGCGGCGATGGTGCCGGCGGATTCCTTCTGAAACGAGTGAAAGACAAACAACCCTTCCGAAATGACGCAGAGCGCAACAAATCCAACGCATCCGAGCCGGACGATCCACGAGCAAAAACCGACGGCGACTTGCATGGCATAAAACGACGCGCAGGCCATCGCGATCATGAACGGAATCATGAACTCGCTGAGGTGCGGCGTGTCGGGACGAAAGAAAAAATACTGCGAAAAGAGCGTGAGCGCGGAGCCAAGCGTGACGAGGCAGACGAGCGCGGATTCCTTCGCTTTCGCATTTGCGCGAATGATCGCCCACGCCAGCACGCTCCCCGCTGCGGCAATCACGATCGCGCTGACCAGGATCGGAAGATGCAGGATCAAAATGAAGATCCCATCGTAAACCGACGCCTGGTGAAACAGGTCGCGCAATTCCTGTCTCGGCCGCCCACCGCGGTCCATTCCGTCGTGTTTCTCGCGCTCCGCAATGACCTTTTCCGCCCAGTTTTTCGGCGCGCCTTTGAACCGGACGGGAATCCATTCACCTTGCATCGCGGGCGCGGAGACAACGGGCGGCGCGAATGACTCCGCCGATGCGTGGCCACCAGGAATCCTGCGATCAATCTCGTAGATGATCTGATGCCAGATGGTTGAATATTGCCCGATGAATTCCGGACCGAAGTCGCGAATTTTTGCATCCGCGTAGAACGGCAGATGAATCGCAACGGCGACCGCTGCGCAGAGAATTCCACCGCCGATCGCCGTGGTCGCGCGTTTGAGAAACTCGCCGCGAACGCCCATCGGATAAAGCGCAACGAGCCCGAAATAAATCGCGCTGAAAAACATTCCCTCCTCGATCCGCACAAGAAACGTGAGCCCGAGCACGAGCCCGGCACAGGCGAACCACAGCCACTTTCGCATGCCGGGCCTCGGCGCCAGCACGAACGCGTGCAGCAGCACCCATGCATTCAACAGCGGCAGCAACCCCACGTAATTGCGAAACTGCATTCCCGGAATCGCAACGATCAGCAATCCCGCGCCCAGCGCATACCAGCCGAGGCCGGTCACGCGCCGCACGATCAAAAAGCCCATCAACCCAGCCGCCAGGCAGAGCGCGAAAAAATAAATCCGCAGCGCGATGTAGTCGGGCCCCGTGATTTTGAACAGCCACGCCACGGGATAAAACCACAGCACGTTGTAATTGAGCGTCGTGTCCTTGATCGGCAGCCAGCCTTCGTTCAGGCGGATCGCGTTCACCGCCACGGTGCCGCCCTCGCCGCCGAGATTCAGGCCCGAGCGATAATACTGGCCGTAGTAGCAAACCGCAAAGACCACCAGCACGAGCGGCCCCCATTTACGGAGCAAGGCATCCAGCCGGAATAAATAATCTCGCGCAGCATCAAACATCGAATTGCCGAGCTAACGCGCTGGGGATGGTTCGGTTCAAATCAAATCGCCAGCTTGCGGCACACCGCGGGCAATGCAAAAATAACCACTCCGCGCCACGCGTGGGCCACAGTCAATCCGAGGAGCAAAAGCCATGACCATCGCCGAGCAAGTCGCCGTCCGCACGTATCCGCCGTTCAGCCTCTACAACCTCATCGAGGGCACGTTCAAACCAAAGCCGGGGCAGAAACTCTGCATTCTCATTGATCTCGACGATCCGCACGACGTCGCCGGTTTCAAATTCCTGGAGAACCCCGACCTTTCGATCCAGCGCAACGCCTACGAGTATTTCCACACCGGCTTGAAAAATGGCGTGCTCTCCGACCTGCGCCTCGAGGGCGGCGATTTTTTTGCCTACAAAATCACCGGCGGCAGCAACCTCGACCTACCCGATCTCGCCGTGGACTCGAATGGCCGCGAATACAGCCTCGAGCGCGACATCTACACGACGTTCGACATCATCCTTTGCATCTCCACGTATTCCGCGACCGCGCCGCTCACGGCCTTCGCAAAAAAATTCGGTTTCCGCGGCGCCACGCTCCACGGCCTGAATCATACGATCCTCACCACCGGCCTCGCCGTGGATTACGACGAAGTCAGCCGCAAGGGCGAACTGCTCCGCCTCGGCATGACACGCGCCGATTGGGTTGAGATGGATTTCGACTGCCTTGGCAAAAAATACACGCTCCACCTCGACCTCGGAAAACAGGAGGCGCAAAAAAGCCACGGTCTTTGCCGCGGCGACGAACCCGATGTTGCGAATCTTCCCGCCGGCGAAATTTATTATGTGCCGACG
>JBOHXO010000657.1:0-12171 GCA_050737475.1 Chthoniobacterales bacterium | reverse complement strand
AATCAACTGATAGGTGTTCACCGCTTCGTCCGCAGCGACAAAACGAAGACGCGGATTTTGCAGTTCGTTGATCCAGCGATAATCTTCGTTCGATCGGTAGGCTTCGATTTTTTCGCACGGGTGCTGCCGGAAAACGACACTCACCGCGGGATTGCTTTGCGCCCACTCGACAAGTGCGCGGATCCAGTGATTGACGCTTGGAAACAAGCGCTGGCGGCACATTGCCGCAGTGTCGATGCGATAGTTCAACGGAACGACCACATCGAAGCCGCCTGCGGTCGTCGCCTGCTTCGGCTGAAGCTTGAACTCGTCGTCGCCCGCTTCGCGCACCTTCATGCGTTCATCCGTCCAGCGTTCGATCTCGTGCATGACACTCGAATCGTCCATCGCAATGCCGGCGAGTCGGCGAATCGCGGGAACGACATCGGGGAAATGCGCCGCGGGGCCGCCGTGGTGCAGACAAATCTGCCCGTCCCCGGAATCATAAGTGGTCAGCGCGATTCCAAGCTCGGCGCAGGCATTCCAATACAGGCTCGTGACCCCCCAGACGCCTCCCGGGACAAACAGCCAGTGGAACCCGGAAGCCTGAACGGTCTCCAGCACCCGCTGTGCGTGATCGAAAAAGAATTCGCTCCCAGGCACCTCCCATTCGGAGGGTTCGCGGCCGGCGCGGCGGGTTTCGTTTTCAAAAAGAACTTCCTCGAGCAATTCCCTGCCACCCTCGTAGCGGTGCCCGGACTTTTGCGGGAGCGGGCGGAAAGTAATTCTTTCCGGCAGCAGGTCCAGCGTGCGGCGAATGGCATTCTCCTCCACCTGCAAATGCGCGGAGCCGATCACATCCTCCGGATCCCACAGCACTTCGACGTCGAACCCCGCTTGATCGAGCCGCAACGCCCATTCGAGCGAGTAGTAGGGCACGGCCGTCTCGACCCACGGCGAAATCACGACGCCCACCTTCCCGGAAAAATCACCGGACCGCGCGACGCGACGCCACATCTTCAAACGACGCGCGAATGTCGCGGCCATTTCCGAGGAACGATCGCTGGCCGGTGTTCCCTGCCCGAAGAGGCGCTGCAAAATTGATTTTACGCCGAGATCACGCATCGCGTTAGGTGTCCGTCAAAAAGTTTCCCGCTCGCAACCGCCATTTCAAAACCTCCTCCACCGCCTCGCGCGCGGAAAAGAAAACGAAGTCGCCGCGGCCGATCCGCGTGCGTTGCGCAATCCCAACCGAGACGAGATGCGTCACGGCCTCGTGCCAGACGTCGCGATATTCAAGCTCATCGAAATCGCGCCATTCCACCCCGCCACCATCGGCGACAACCGGCACTTTCTTTCGAATGATCTGGCGGTCGGGCATGTGAAATTCGGTGAGATAAAGCACGGAGGCTGTGTTCCAGGGCGCACCCGCAAGCAGCACATGGCCGTCGTGCCGAAGCAGCGCCCCTAGCGGCGAATCCTCGCTGAATCGAAACTGCGGCGGATGTTGCGCGCATATTTTCGATGCGAGCGGCCCGCGCGCGCAAAACGATGATTGCGGATGCAGGCTGCGAACAACCCCCGGCCGGTGCCGGAACAACTCGGCGATCATTCCCATTTTCCGCGTCGGCGTGAGCGAGGCGTCGAACGGCGGCATCTCACGACGCACCTCCTCGATCCGATCGGCAGGTATGGCGGGGTATTGCCACTCCGCAGGGTCGGAAATGTCGCCGGAAAACGCCGGCATCATCAACGTGCCACCCGGGCCGACGCCCGTCTCGAGGCAATCAATCACCGTCCGCGCGCCACCGACCACGAACCCCAGGCCGTCGAGCCAGGAGTGAACGCAAAGCAACCCACCCTCGCGCACACCGGCTTCCTTCAACGCGAGAAGGAGCCGCGTGGGCGTGAACAAATCGTCGTCCGCAATCGCTGACGGAACGGCCAGCAACGGCGGCGGAATGTCGGGAACGTTTTGCAACGCGAACTTCAGCTTTCCATCCAAACCGTCTTGCGAAGGCGCCATTCGCCGCTGTCCTTCGTCCAAAGATGCGGAGACCGAAACTCGTCGGCCAGCTCGATGAAATCGTTTTGTGTGATCACCGGTTTTTCGAAGGCCTTCGATGCCACGGGATATTGTTTTGCCGGCAGGCTGAGATATGCCATGAGTTCATCCGCAAAGCGCGCGGGCCACTCGCCGTCGAATCGCTTCACGAGAGCAACGCCCTCCTCTCGCGTGATCTCATCGTTGCGAATTTCCTGCGAGGCATCGTAGGTCGCCCGCCCGATTCCGAACTTCACGTAGGTCGTCCAGTAATGCAGGTCGTCAATCCGGTCATCTATGGAATTGTATTTGCTGTAGGTGCCGGGCGTGCGCTCGGGCGACGCCTGGAATCCGCCGTTTTCCACCGAGTAGTAATAGCAACCCTGGGGATGCCAGCGGAGATAGTAGCCGAGATAATGCACCTCGATCTTTTGCTCGGCGAGACGCGTGGGGTCGGCCGGGAAATAGGGCTCGAGGTCGTTTGGCACGAGGCCGTAGCGATCGTAAAGATCCGCCACGGATGTGCCGCCGAGATACACGGTGCCTTTGTCCGCGGAGGAAAAATACGCGAAGTCGCGCTTCGCGGTCGTGGAATCCTCGATCGGATTTCCATATTCCGCCTCGTTCTCGCCGTAGAAGACGAGCGGGATGTTGAAGAGCAGCGCCATTTTCGGCGCGAGGAATTTCTGGCCGAAAATAAACGGCTGAAACGGATGAAAGAGATTCTGCACGGCAAGCCTGGTGAGCAGGCGGTGGACGCGGCTGTTGGGCGTGCAGAGGTAATTGTCGAAGCCGGCATCAATCCATGCGCGATGATTTTTCCAGCCCCAATCCGTATAGATGTGCGGCGACCAGGTGACCGTGAGCGGGTGCATGCCATACTCGTATTTGAGCATGTGCGCGGCGTAGAAACTGTCCTTCCCGCCCGAGCCGGGAACGAGGCAATCGTAGTGCCCATCGTTGCGTCGGTGCCTGTCGCAAAGCGCCGTGAGCTCGGCCTTGCGGGCGTTCCAATCAATGCGCGCCTTTTGCTCCGAAGCGCGGCATGCGTCGCACACGCCGTCCTCGTCAAAGCGGATCGTCGTCTTTTTGCTCGCGCGCGTGTGGGAATATTCCACCGCGGAATTCGGGCGCTGGTTCGAGATCACGCACTTTTTGCAAAAGGCGATTTCGCGCGGCAGGCCATACTTGGTTTCGAGTTCGGTCATGATTTAAATTCGAGAAAGTTTTTTAGAATGTTCATCCCGGCGGCGCCGCTTTTTTCGGGGTGGAATTGAAACCCGGTCACCGCGCCGTGCCTGACCGCTGCGTGAATCGGGTGCGGACCGTGCATGGCCACCGCGAGAAGATCGGACGGCGATTCCGGTTCGCAGTGAAACGAATGCACGAAATACATCCAGGCTCCGCGCTCCCGGGAGTCGAGCAGACTGCCCCCCCATCTTCCGTCCGCAGGCTCACTCAATCGGCGCCATCCCACCAGCGGCACCTTGACGCCCTCGGCGGGAATCTGTCGCACTGCGCCGGAAATAATTCCGAGCCCGTCATGCGTTCCAAATTCCTCGCTCGTGGACATCAGCAACTGCGCCCCGAGACAGATCCCAATCAATGGCCGGCCCTGCGCCGCGTGGCGCACCAGCGCCTCCGCGTGCCCGCGCTCGCGCAGCCCGGCCATCCCATCGCCAAATGCGCCCACGCCCGGCAGCACGATGCGGTCCGCGCCGTCCAGCGCCGCGCCGGATTCCGCAATTCTGATTTCGGCGCCGAGGCTGGAAAACGCATTGATCACGCTGTGCAAATTTCCCAGCCCGTAATCAACGATCGTAACCGCGCTCATTCCCGCACCTCGACACCCGCGCCAGCCAGCGCGTGTTTGATATCCGCAATCGTCGCGCGGCCGTAATGCAGCAAGCCTGCCACCGCAACGCCATCAACGCCGAGTTTTGCCACATCAACGATATCCTCGACCTTTCCCGCGCCGCCGTGGGCGATGACGGGGACGGGCACTTCGAGTGCCAGTCGCTTCAACAGCTCGAGTTCAAAACCGGTGCCGGTGCCCTCGCGATCCACGGACGTCACGAGCAACTCCCCCGCTCCCAATTCCACGGCTTCCATCGCCCATTCCACGGCATCGCGACCCGAGTGCTCACGGCCATTATCCGTGAAAGCCTTCCAGACACCGTCGCTTTGCCGGATCGCCTCGATCACAACAACGATGCACTGGCGACCGAAGCGATTTGCAGCCTCGGTGATGAACTTTGGATTTTTGATCGCCGCGGTGTTGAGGCAGATTTTATCGGCACCCGCACGCAGGATGCTCTGGATGTCGGCTAGTGTCCGAATGCCGCCGCCCACGGTCAGCGGAATGAAGATGCGCTCCGCGGTTTCGCGGATGAGGTATTCGATGCCATTGCGTTCGTAGAGGCTGGCAACAATGTCCTGGTAGATGAGTTCGTCTGCTCCCTGTTCGTAATAGCGCTCCGCGAAGTGCGCGGGATTCCCGAGTTTGCGAAGACCCTCGAGGCGGATGCCCTTGACCAGATTGGGCGCTTTGATGTCGAGGCGCGGAATGATTCTCAGCATGAGGCGGGTCAGGGTCGAACGATCAGCCGCTCGGCTTCCTCAAATTCTTCGAGGGTATCAATGTCTGCGCTGAATTCCGCCGGCATGAGGTAACCCAGCGTTCCCTCGCCGATAAATTCATTGCGGGCGCGGAGCCACGGAAGTTGCGCGGCATAGATGGCGCCATTCAAGCCGACAACGCGATCGGAGGGATGAGTGTCCCGGGCATGGAGCCGCCCGGCACCATCGAGCGCGTAAGCCCATTCGGGATGCTTCGCGCGATCGGTCACCGAGACAATGGCTGGCGCGCCGGATTCCTCCAGCAGTTGCAGGCTTTGGCGGATGTCGGATGCGCGGCGCAATGGCGAAGTCGGCTGGAGAAGCACGAGAATGTCCGGATTTGTCACGAGCGAATCACAAGCATGCCAGACGACATCCATGCTCGACGTGTCGTCCAGCGCAAGGCCCGGCGGGCGCTGCAGGGTTTCGGCACCAGCCTCGCGCGAGACGCGCAGGATTTCTGCGTCGTCGGAGGAGACCAGTATTTTGTCGAACGTTCCCGCGTCGAGCGCTGCGCGGATTGTCCAGACGATCAACGGCAGTCCGCCAAAGGAGAGAAGATTTTTTCCGGGCAATCGCCGGCTTCCGCCCCGGGCGGGAATCAAAGCCACGGTCTGCATTCGCGGGACGCCGGAACTCACTGCGCCGCGAAAATTTGCGGGTAGTCGCCGTTCGCGCGGTGGAAATCGTGCGCCTGCCCGATGTCCATCCAGTATTCGCAAACCGGGAACACAACCGCCCGGCCTCCGCGCGCAACGATGGCATCGAACAATTGCGGCATGTCGTATTGCTCCGCGGCGGGAATCTCCCCGAGCACATGCGGCTCGATCACATAGATTCCCGCGTTGACGAAAAAAGTCTGCGTGGGTTTTTCCTCGATGCCGGTCAGCGTGTTGCCCTCGATGCGCACCACGCCGTAAGGCACCTGGAAGCCGACTTCGCGCACGCACATCGTCGCATCGGCGCCCTGCTCGCGATGGAAATCCATGAGTTGATGCCAGTTCACCTGCGTGAGCACATCCCCGTTCATCACGACAATGGGACGATCCGCCTGCCCCGCCAGAAGCGAGAGGGAACCCGCTGTGCCGAGGCGCTGTGTTTCCTCGATGTAGCGAATGTCCACGCCAAACCGGGAACCGTCGCCAAAATATTCGCGCACCTTTTCGGCCAGGTAGTTGATCGAAATCTCGAAGCGGTAAAATCCATACTGCCGGAAATTCTGAATGATCGTTTCGAGGATCGGTCGATTGCCGACCGGCAGCAGCGGCTTCGGCGTTTCCCGCGTCAATTCGCCCAATCGCGAACCAAGCCCTCCCGCCATGAGAACGACGGTGTTTTCATAAACCTCGCGGTTGAGCAACTGGTCGAGCACCTCGAGCCCGACAATGCGACCGTCGCCATCCACAATGGGCAGATGATGCACGGACCGGCTGCGCATCAGGCGCAGAACGGCATCGGGGCTTTCGCCCGGGGAAATCGTCATCGGCGCCGCATTCATCACTTCGGTGAGCGAAGCCTCGAGCGCGACGCCGCGAAGAATCCCGCGCCGGATATCGCCGTCGGTAACGACGCCGAGCAGCTTGCGATCCGGAGCGATCACCAACGCGAGTTGCAGCGAGGAATTTGTGATGACCTGCAACCCTTCGCGAATCGCCGTTTCCGGGCCGCATAAAATTTGTTCCCACGCAGCCATGTTAAAAACTCCTCGCCGGAACTCCGGCAACGCGACATCCGGCTTCGACGTTTTTCGTCACCACGGCGCCCGCAGCGATCATCGCCCCGGCGCCAATCGTGATGCCTTGAATGATCACTGCGCCCGTGCCGACATGGACGTCCTCCCCCAGTTCGACGCCGCCGGAAAGCACGGCACCCGGTGCAATGTGGCAATGCGCTCCAATCACACAATCATGATCCACGGAACACCGCGTGTTTAGAATCGCATTCTCGCCAATTTCACATCCTGGCTGAATCACCGATCCGGCAAAAATCTGCGCGCCGCGTCCGATGCGAACCGACGACGCAACGATGCTGCGGGGATGAACCAGCGTCGCGAATCGGTGCCCGGCCGCGCAAAGTCGCTGGTAAATTTCGATTCGTGGAGCGCCTGGGCCAACACTTCCGAGACCGTTTGCGAGCTCCGACTCAGTCCCGCTGAGAACTTCGTCGCCGCCGAGATGGTCCGCGCCAAAAAGTTCAAGTGTCCGCGCATCGGATTGCGGACCGACAAAACCAAGTATGGTCCATCCGCTCGCGGCACACGTGTCAGCCACGACTCGTGCATGTCCTCCCAAACCCAGAATGATGATGGACGCTGCCATTACGAAATCAGTTCGTCCGGACGGTAATTCCGATCCGCCGTCTGGCCGAGCAAATCCCAATGCTCCATCGGCGAGCGGCCGCCGCCGGGACGCTTCGCGACAAGATTCTCCGTGGTGAACGGCTGCCCCGCGGCGATTTCCACGGCGGCCACGAGCGACTTGCGGGCTATGGGACGATTTTTTATTTCCGACGGTTGCGGAATTTTTTCGCCCGTTCCAAGAGCGACTTCCACGCGCCGGATCGCCTTTACCATCGTCTCGAATTCCCGCGGCTCGAGCGAAGCGGCGTGGTCCGGGCCCTTCGCGGCACGATCGAGCGTGAAATGTTTTTCCACGAGAACGGCCCCAGCCGCCACGGCTGCCAGCGGAATTTCCCATCCCGCCGTGTGGTCCGAAAAGCCGACCGGCAGGCCGAAATAATCTCCCATGGTGGCGACAGCCTTCACGTTGGCGTCTTCATCGGGGCATGGATATTCCGTGGTGCAGTGCAGGAGTGTGACGCCGGGAAGCGCTCCACGAATTTCCCGCCATGCGTCGCGCAGAGCCGCCCTGCCGGAGGGGGCGACCCGCCGGCGGCCAAATACAATCGCGCCAAGCGCCTCTTCGATTTCAGCGAGTTCCGCCATGCCGGTGGACAAAAGAATTCGCGCCCCGGAACTCGCGGCCTGCCACAGCAACCGGCCGTTGGTCAATTCCCCCGAGGCGATCTTGATCGCTTCGACGCGCAGATCATCCGTAAGGAATCGCAGGCTCTCCAAATCAAACGGTGAGCACAAAAAATCCACGCCCAATTCGACGCAATGCGTCCGCAACGCGGCAATCGCGGAGGGCGGCAGGGCCAATGCCTCCAGCATTCCGACCTGCGAGCCCGAAGCCGCCCGCTCTTGATATTCCGCAAGCTGGGCATGGCTCGTCGCCAGATCCGCGGGGCGGAAAAGTTGGAATTTCACCGAGTCCGCTCCGCACTCGCGGGCGACGCGCACCATCTCCATGGCGCGATCGAGCGACCCGTCGTGGTTCACGCCAATCTCGGCAATGATCTCAGTCATTTTCAAAGAATCGTTTCGGAACGAGCGCGCGGAAATCCTTGATGCCGTCGAGCGCGGCGACAATACGCTCCGCGGCGTATCCGTCCCCATAGGGGTTCGTCACTTTTGAACAATCCATGGCCAGCGCCTGATCAATGGCTTTCGCAATCGCGACGCGAGTCGGGCGGCAGTGCACAACAGACGCAGCAGCCAGGCGGCCTTTTTGCCTGTCGCCAATATTCACCGTCGGAATGCCGAACGAAGGCGCTTCATAAAGGCCGCTCGAGGAATTGCCAACGACCGCGTCGAAATGCCGCAACGCGGAAAAATACAACGACGACCCGAGTGACTGCGCATGAACCGCCTTCGGATGGCGCCCGCAAAATTTCCGTATCAGCCGCTCGATGGAGTCCCGTTCCTGGTCCGCGTTCACTCCCGTGAAGAGAATTCCCGCATCCTTTTTTTCAAGCGCCGCCAGCAATTCCGCGCATTCCCGCGCTGCGGCGCCGCGACGGCCCGTCGTCGGATGGAATGTGACGAGCAGATTCGTGGATTGAAATTCGTAACCGGTCTTCGCCGTGAAACTCCGACGCGAAACCGTGCGTGTGGAACGAATCGCGTCCAGTCCGGGACTTCCGACGAGATGGACATTGCGGGGATTCTCTCCCATTGCCACGACGCGACGACGGGCATCCGCGTTCGTCACAAAGTGCAAGGACGAGAGCTTGGTGATCGCGTGGCGAAAGAATTCATCAACCGCGCCCTCGGTTACGTCGCCGCCGGCAATGTGCGCCAGCGGAATGCGGCAAACTGCGGCAGCGGATGCAGCGGCGAGTATTTCGTATCGGTCCCCCAGCACGACCACGAGATCGGGCCGCATCTTTTCCAGCGCCGCACCGACACTGCTCAAGGTCGCGCCCATCGCCGCACATACCGCCGCCTCGGAATCTCCAGCCAGTGGAATTTCAACCTTCGCGGCGATTGGAAATCCATCCGCCTCGATGGCGTCCAGCGTGTGTCCATGCGCCTTCGCGAGATGCGTGCCCGTCGCCAGGGCCCGCAGTCGAAATGCGCCATGTCCCTGCACGGCACGCATGACCGGCTGCAGCAACCCATAGTCGGCCCGGCTGCTGGTCACGAAGCATATGTCCCTCGTTCGCTTCAAAGAAATTCAGCGAGCATCGGACTGCTCGGCAGGTTGATGAGCCGGTTTTGAATGTCGGTCGCGACCGGAATATCCATCGCGGGGCAGTCGGCAAAAATTTCGAGCTGCGGCAGCACCGTCCATGCGGGTCGAAGATGCACTTTGCGCTCGTGCGCGGCCTGCAGGACTTCGTCGCGGTGGGAAGCCAGGGTCGGATTCAACAGCACGCTGTTGAGCCAGCGGTTGCTCGCGCCCAGTGGCGATGCCTCAAAAAATTCGAGACCCGGAAATCCAGCGAGCTCGCGCCCATACCACGCTGCCAGTTTCCGTTTCTGTTCCAGGATTCGAGGAAGGGATCGCAATTGCGCGAGTCCCAGCGCCGCGTTCAGGTTCGGCATCCGGTAGTTGAATGCAACGGCATCGTGCCGGAACTCCCAACGATGCGGCACTTTTGCCTGGGTGCTCAGATGCTTCGCGCGCGCGGCCACTTCCCCGTCGTCGGTAAGGATCGCGCCGCCGCCGCCGGTGGTGAGGATTTTGTTGCCGTTGAAACTCAACGTGCCGAACTGTCCGAACGTTCCAGTGTGCTGTTTGCCGAAAGTGGAACCGAGGCTTTCCGCGGCATCCTCGATAAACACAAGTCCGTAGTCGCGCGCCACGGCCATCAATCCCTCCACCTGGCAGCTGTTCCCAAAGACATGCACCGCAATCAATGCGCGGACGCGGCGGCCGGTTTTGCGGTTGCGCAATTCATCACCGACCCGCTCGAAATCGGCCTCCAGAGCCATTCGAAGGCGGATCGGATCCATTCCCAATGTCTCCGCTTCGATGTCGGCGAAGCAGGGAGCCGCCCCGCAATACCGGACCGCGTTCGCGGTGGCGACAAAGGTCAGCGCCGGCACAATCACTTCCTCGCCGGCCTGCACGCCTGCAAGCAGGAGACTGAGATGCAGCGCGGCAGTGCCATTGACCACCGCGATCGCGTATTTTGCACCGGTGAAATCCGCCAGCGCCCGCTCGAATTCCGCGACGCGTGGGCCGACCGTGGATACGAATCCGCTCCGCACGCAGTCGAGCACTTCGGCCTCCTCCGCGGCGCCGAGCTGAGGCTCGTGCAATTCCACGGACTTCCCGGTCCGCGAGAATTTCTCCGCGAGCCAGTTCCCGAGAGCCGATGGTGCGAAGACCTGCTCAGACATTGTATTCCGTGGGTTTGTAGAACGAGAGATTCGCCGGATCGCTGAACCACTCGATGGTCTGCCGCAAACCCTTTCGGAATCCATCCAGGCCGCCAAACTCCGAGGACCACCCCAGCAACTTGCGCGCCTTTTCCGTATCCGCAAAAAGCCTCTCGACTTCGCTCCGCGCGGGACGCACCCGGTCCTCGTCGGTGATCATTTCCACCGCAGCTCCCATTTCCGAAGCAATGAGTTTCACGGTATCGTTGATGGAAATTTCGAAGCCACTCCCGAGATTGATGACCTCTCCGATCGCTGCGTCGGCGACGGCCGCCGCCACAAAGCCCGCGGCGGTGTCGGTTGCAAATGTGAAGTCCCGCGTCGGCGTAAGTGCACCGAGCCGCAGTGGCGCATCCGCGGTGGCGAGTTGCGAAATAATCGTCGGGATCACCGCGCGGGCCGATTGACGCGGACCGTAGGTATTGAACGGCCGCACGACGACCACGGGCAGATCGAAGGAACGATGAAAGGACAGCGCCATCTGATCCGCGGCGATCTTGGTGGCGGCGTATGGCGACTGCGCCTGCAGCGGGTGCTCCTCGGTGATCGGCACGAATTGCGCCGTCCCGTAGACCTCGCTCGTTGACGTATGCAACACACGGCGGATGCCATGCGCCCGCGCCGCCTGCAGAACATTCAATGTCCCAAGAACGTTCGTCTGCACGTAGCTCTCCGGCGCGTGGTAGGAATAAGGAATCGCGATCAGCGCGGCGAGGTGGAATACCATCTCGCAATTTTTCACCGCCTCCACGACCCGCGAGGGATCGCGAATATCACCCGGGAAAATTTCAATTTCGGCGCGCACCTTGGGATCAATCCGATCCAGCCATCCCGCCGAGTTGAAGGAATTGTAGCAGGCGAACGCGCGCACCTTCGCTCCCTCGCGGACGAGTCGTTCCGTAAGGTGCGAGCCAATGAATCCGTCCGCGCCGGTCACCAGAACACGCGTCCCGGGCGCCAACGGCGGCGTGGTATCTTTTGCAGCGATCATAATTTCAATTTCAATTCTCCGCATCCGCGCGCGATCAGAAATTCCGCGAAGGCGAAATCCGTTTCGGTATCAATCTCGACGGAGCGCACTTCCGGCATGATGTGGGCGCGGCAATTACGCCCGTAAAGAGAGTCCAGCATTTCGATCGTGTCGCGACGGCTCGCGTAAACTCCTCCGTTGCGAACATAGACCGCCGGCAGATCCTGCCTGCGCAGCCCCTCGGGCTCTTCATCGGAGTAAGGCAGGAGCCGTCCGTCGGCGATTTTTTTGAGTTTGAGCGGATTCGAATGCGTGAGTTCCACCACACTCACCGCGCTGTCCGCCAAGGGATCCGCAAGCAGCGCCACGGTCGCGTCAATATCCGCGGCGGTGCGAAACGGCGTGGTCGCCTGAAGGTAAACGAGAATCTCGACCCGGCCGCCCAATGCCTCGTCCATGATCGGCAGCGCGTGCCGGATGACGGGCAGCGCCGCGGCTTCGTCAGTCGCAAGTTCAACCGGACGCTCGATCACGCGGGATCCGGCAGCCGCAGCGATTTCGAGAATTCCGCTCTCCTCGCTCGACACAAAAATCCCGTCCAGGCACCCGGCGCCGAACGCGGCCTCGATCGTATGAACGATCAACGGCTTTCCGCCGAGCATGCGGACGTTTTTGCGCGGCACGCCTTTCGAGCCGCCGCGCGCGGGGATCAACGCAGCGATCATGCGGCCGCGGGAGTCCCTGCCGGCTGGAGCGGCCGACGCTCATGGCGAACCACAGCGAATGGGCGTCTCGTGGTGATTGCTTCCAGCATTTCACTCACCTCGGACT